>URKW01000007.1 GCA_900548615.1 uncultured Eubacteriales bacterium
GGCGGAGTACTCCTCGTTGATCTGGGAGAGCTCCTTCTCACCGTCGATATAGGGCTGATAGATGGTCTCTATCCGGCCGCCGCCGGAGTTGCCGCAGCCATTGCAGCCATCGCAGCTTCCGCCGCAGGCGCTCAGCGCACGGCGAACGATCTCCTCCCGCTCCTGACGGGTGGTGTCGCGGATCAACAAAGACCGCATGTCACATTCCTCCTGTCACCCTGCCATTTTCAGCATATTTTCCATAAAAATACCATAGCCCCGCGCCGGATCGTCAATGAGCACATGGGTCACAGCCCCCACGAATTTGCCGTTTTGCAGAATGGGACTGCCGCTCATGCCCTGCACGATACCGCCGGTGGCGGCCAGCAGCTGGGGATCCGTCACCTTCAGCATCAGGTTCCGGGTATCGTGGTCGCTGCCGTACAGCCGCAGGATCTCCACCTGATACTCTCTCGTGTCGCTGCCGTTGACGGTGGCCAGTATGGTGGCCGGGCCGCATTTGACCTCCCAGGCCGCCGCCACAGGGATGGCCTGGGTCTCGTCAATGAACCCGGCGTCCGCCACCTTGCCGAAGATGCCGCCGTTGGTGTTGGCCGTCAGGGTGCCCACGTCACGCTGCACGGTGAAGTCACCCCGCAGCTCGCCCGGCTCGCCCTTCAGGCCCTTTTTCACCGCCTTGACCGTGGTTTCCATGATGGAGCCGCTGCTGAGACTCATCAGCTGCGCCGTATCCATGTCCGTGATGCCGTGGCCCAGCGCGCCGTAGCTGGCGGTCTGAGGGTCGTAATAGGTCAGCGTACCGATGCCCGCCATGCTGTCCCGGATCCACGCGCCCAGACGGTAAACGCCGTCACTTCCGCACTGGGGCGTGTCGGTAAAGGTCACGAGCCGCTCTCCCCGCCGCACCTGCATGGATACCGGCATGCTGCCGTTTTTTTGCAGCAGCGCCTGTAATTGCTCGGTGGACTGCACGCGGGTGTCGTTGACCTTCAACAGAAGGTCGCCCACCTTCAGGGTATCGCTGCCCTCCAGCGACACCACCAGCGCGCCGTCAGCGAACAGCTTGATGCCCACCGCTTTTCCCAACGGGATCAATGTGCGCTCTCCTTCCGCCGCCCACGCGGGAGTGATAAGGGAAAACGCCAGCAGACAGGAAAACAGAAAGGATAGCCATCGTTTTTTTCGCGTCTCATACAAATCGATCACCCTTTCACAGCACGGCGCAAACCGCGCCGCGCCAGATCTGTCACCGGTGACTGCGTTATTTTTTGCGAAAGCCGTCGCAATATGCCCGTTAAAAACAGGCAGCGGCGGCAATGAAAAAAATGGCATTTTTTGTCAGCGTGTGCGTCAAAGAAAAAGCAAATTGACAAAATAACCGCCCATCAGTATAATGAGAGCATACATAATGCGAATTATTACATGCCACAAGGAGGCACAATGGATATTTTTGAAAAATGCTATGCCCCGACGCTGGCCAGCGAGCTGAAGGAAAAGGGCGTGTACCCCTATTTCCACGCTTTGCAGTCCCGTCAGGATACCGAGGTCATCATGGAAGGCAAACGCCGCATCATGCTGGGCTCCAACAACTATCTGGGCCTGACCATCCACCCCGAGATCATCGAGGCCGGCGTGAAGGCGCTGGAGAAGTACGGCACCGGCTGCTCCGGCTCCCGGTTCCTCAACGGCACGCTGGAGCTGCATCTGGAGCTGGAGGCGGAGCTGGCCAGATTCCTGCGGAAGGACGGCGTGGTCACCTTCGGCACCGGCTTCCAGTCCAACGTGGGCATCATCTCCGCGTTGGTGGATCGCCACGACTACGTGATCTGCGACAAGGAGAACCACGCCAGCATCTACGCCGGCTGCCAGATGAGCTACGGCAAGATGCTGCGCTACCGCCACAGCGATATGGCGGAGCTGGAGCGCATTCTGCAGAAGATCGACGGCAAAAACGGCGTGCTAATCGTCACCGACGGCGTGTTCTCCATGGGCGGCGATATCGCCAAGCTGCCGGAGATCTGCGCCCTGGCCAAGAAGTACGGCGCGCGGGTCATGGTGGATGACGCCCACGGTCTGGGTGTACTGGGCGAGGGTGGTCGCGGCACCGCCAGCTATTTTGGCCTTGAGGATCAGGTGGACGTCTACATGGGCACCTTTTCCAAGTCGCTGGCGTCGCTGGGCGGCTACATGGCGGCCTCTGCCGAGGTGGCGGAGTTCGTGCGCCACGCATCCCGTCCCTTCATCTTCTCTGCCTCCATCCCGCCTGCCAACTGCGCCACGGCGCTGGCGGCCTTACGGCATCTGGAGGCCCATCCGGAGTTGCCGAAGCGGCTGCGGGATCTGAGCCTGTACGCCCGCAAGGGCTTTACGGAGCGGGGTGTCAAGATTCGGGAGAGTGCGCTGGAAGCGCCTACTCCCATCATTCCCCTGTATACTTACGAGACCTACTGGACGCTGGAAGCAGCGGCGGAAATTTACGACCGCGGCGTGTACGTGAACCCCACCTTACCTCCCGCCACGCCGGAGGGTGAAGCCCTGCTGCGCACCAGCTACATGGCCACCCACACGGAAGCGCTGCTGGACGAGGCCATGGACATCATTTCCGACGTGATGGTGAAGCGCCATGAGTAAGAAGGTCGCCATCGTCACCGGAGGTACCTCCGGTATCGGCCGGGCCACGGCGCTGGCCTTGCAGGAGCACGGCTATACCGTTTACGAACTGAGCCGCCGCGCCGAGGGCATGCCGGATATCCGCCACATCGTGGCGGATATCACCAAGGAAGAAACGCTTCAGGCCGCCGTGGAGCAGGTGCTGGCGGTGGCGGGCCGCCTTGATCTGGTGGTGAACAACGCGGGCTTCGGCATCTCCGGCGCCATCGAGTTCACCGACACGCAGGAGACTCAGCGGCTGTTTGACACCCTGTTTTTTGGCATGGTGCGGATGAACCGCTGCGTGATCCCCCTCATGCGGCAGCAGGGTCGCGGCCGCATCGTCAACATCAGCAGCGTGGCCGCTCCCGTGCCCATTCCCTTTCAGGCGTACTACAGCGCCGGAAAGGCCGCCATCAACGCCTATACCATGGCGCTGGCCAACGAGCTGCGGCCCTTCGGCGTCACCGTCTGCGCCGTGATGCCCGGCGATATCAAGACCGGCTTCACCGCCGCCCGGCATAAGATCATTGACGGCGACGATATCTATCAGGGCCGCATCGGCCGCTCCGTCCAGCGGATGGAGCACGACGAGCAGACCGGCATGGATCCCGCCAAGGTGGGCCGCTACGTCGCCGCCGTGGCCAGCCGGGAGGGCAGTCATCACCCCCTGTATGCCACCCGCATCGACTATAAATTCTTCGTATTTCTGACGAAGGTGCTCCCCGCACGGTTCCTGAACTGGCTGATCTACCAGCTGTACGGGAAATAAGAATCACATAGTAAAAAATCACCCCGTACGGGGTGATTTTTTACTATTAAATAGTTATTTACTTTTGAAAAACCGGCATTACCCTAGTTCTTTCGTCCGCTCATAGGCGGCGATGACGGCATTCATGGCGGCGGCCCGGAAGCCCCGCTCCTCCAATGCCCGAACACCCGCAATGGTGGTGCCGCCGGGAGAGCACACTGCGTTCTTCAATGCCCCGGTGTGTTCATCGGAGGCCAGCGCCAGCTTAGCCATGCCCAGCAGCATCTGGGCGGCGTAGCGCTGCGCCTTGGCGCGGGGCAGACCGGCATACACCGCGCCGTCCGCCAGACCCTCCAGAAACAGGCAGGCAAACGCGCCGCCGCAGCCTGCCACGGCGCTTCCCACGTCCATCAGCTTCTCGTCCAGCTCCTCCAGCAGGCCGGAGCAGTGCAGCAGGGAGACAAAGCCCTCCCGCTGGGCCTCCGTCACGTTGTCGGAGCAGCAGTACATGGTGACGCCCTCCCCCACTGCCACGGCGGTGTTGGGCATGATGCGGATGACGGGATAGTCGCCGCCCGCCATCTCCCGGATACGCTGGACGGTCAGCCCCGCCGCCATGCTCAGCAGCACAAAGGGCGTGGTGCGCTCCTTCAGCGCCGGCGCGATCTCGGCCAGCATATCCGCCATCATCTGGGGCTTCACACCCAGCAGGATGTAGTCGCACCCCCGGGCAACGGTCAGGTTATCCGCCACCGACGCGCCGATCTCATCCGCCAGACGGGCGGCCTTTTCCGGCGTCCGGTTGGCCAGTACGATGCTGCTGCGCACCTCCACCGCCTTGGCGGCGGCACGGGCCAGCGCTCCGCCCATATTCCCCGTTCCAATGAATCCGTAGGTCATAAAAGTCCCTCCTTTTTATAAGTAAATAATTGTTTCGTAAGTCTTAACCCATAAAACGGCACAGCAGAATGGGCAGCAGGATCGCCGGAACCATGTTTAGTATCCGCAGCTTGGTCGCGCCCAGCAGGTTCAGGCTGATGCCCACGATCAGCAGCGAGCCCACGAAAGTGATCTCATTGACCACCGCCTCGCCCAGATAGGGCGCCACCACCGAAGCCAGCAGGGCGATGGAGCCCTCCACCACGAACACCGTTATGCCGGACAGCGCCACGCCCAGTCCCATGGTGGAAGCAAACACGATGGACGCCACGCCGTCGATGACCGACTTGGAAAACAGCAGGCTGTGCTGGTGCTGCAACCCGCTCTCCAGCGGCCCCATCACCGCCAGCGCACCCACGGCAAACACCAGCGATCCGGTGACGAACCCCTCGGTAACGCGGCTGCCGGAGAACCGCTTTTGCAGTTTCTCTCCCAGCTTATTGACAGCGGAGTCGATATCCAGCAGCTCCCCGATCAGCGTGCCCACCACCATGGAGATAATGGGGATCAGGGCGTTGTTGCTTTTCAGCAGCCCCGGCACGGCGATGCCAATGGTCATCAGCGACAGCGCCGCCATCACGGAAGTCCGCAGCCGCTCCGGCAGCAGCTTCCCCACAAACATGCCGACAAGGCCGCCCACCACGACGGCCCCGCCGTTGACGACAGAACCCAGTAAGATCATGGGATCAGCCCTCCTCCGTTCAAAAGATCCTGCACCACCGTGCCCGCCATCAGCAGTCCCGCCACCGGCGGCACCCACGACACGCTGGCCGGAACACTGCGCCGTCCCGGCGGCGGCGTTTCCAGCTGCTGGGTCTGGCCCGGCTGTTCGGGGCTGAACGCCACCTTCAGGTGGTGGATGCCCCGTCCCCGCAGCTCCTTGCGCATGACGCGTGCCAGCGGACAGGCGGAGGTCTTGGCAATATCGGTGATGGTCAGCAGCTCCGGCTGCAATTTATTGCCGGTGCCCAGCGCCGTCAGAATCGGGATACGGCGCTCTCTGGCCTGCTGGATCAGATCCAGCTTGCAGCTGACCAGATCGATGGCGTCCACGATGTAGTCATATTG
The DNA here is from genome assembly GCA_900548615.1 of uncultured Eubacteriales bacterium. Classification (GTDB taxonomy): domain Bacteria; phylum Bacillota; class Clostridia; order Oscillospirales; family Oscillospiraceae; genus Vescimonas. Next base: position 5,408 of record URKW01000007.1, read on the forward strand.
GGCGGCAAAGAACTCCTCCCGGTGGGCGGCGTCGTAGATGCCCACGATGGGATGCACCACCGTGTCCGGGCAGATATCCCGGCATCGGGCGGCAGCAGCCTCCGCCTTAGGCTGTCCCACGGTAGAGTGCAGCGCGTAGAGCTGGCGATTGATGTTGGTGACAGACACGGTGTCGCCGTCAATCAGCGTCAGCTCACCCACGCCTGCCCGGCACAGGGCCTCCACCACATAGCTGCCCACTCCGCCAAGGCCGAACACCGCCACGTGGCTGCGGCGCAGCCTGTCCAGCGCGTCGCCCCCCAGAATCATTTCCGTCCTCAAAAATTCTTCGTTTCTCATTTTACATGTAGTATAAGCGGCAAAGGACCGGCCTGCGCCGATCCTTTGCAATGGTTGTTGGTGATTCTCTTAATAACCGACGTACTGCATGCCGGAGCCCTCGGTCACGGCGTCCGTGGTGCCGTTCTCGGCCAGCCACGCCGTGTAGGCATCGTTCTTCAGCGTATTGGTGGCCTGCACCTTCCAGTAGGGATCGCCGAAGCTGTCCAGATACATCACGTGGCTGCCGTAGCTGGTGTCGATCACACCGGCGTCACCCACCTTGCGGCCATCGGCAAAGCACCAGTCCAGGAACTCCGGAATGAAGTTGGTGGTCTTGCTGATGCCCTCGTACAGGCCGCCGTTGGAGGCGCTTCCGGCATCACCGGACAGTTCACCGGCCATCTGAGCGAACAGCTCGGCGGTAGCGCCGCCGTCCTGCCACTCCTTCAGTGCCTTCTCGGCATCGTTGTGGGCGCTCTCCTTTATATCGGCCACGTCGGCCTCATAGGTCTCGGAGGTGCTGTCCAGAGCAGAGGTGTCCGCCTCGAAGAGAATGTGGCGGGCATTGACCACCTGATAGTCCTGACGGGCACGGCTGTGGAACAGCACGAAATAGATGTTGCTGTCGGTATTGACAGTGCCGGTCTCACCCTCGGTGCGGCTGGCATCAAACACCCAGTTCATCATATCGGTATCGGCATAGGTGCCTTCTTCCTGATGGGTGTAGCTGGCGATATCCTCATAGCTGGCGGCAATGTCCTCCAGCGTCTCGCCGGCGGCGTAACGCTCGGCGGCATCAGCGGCGGCATCCTCGGCAGCCTTCTTGGCGGCGGCCTGCTCCTCATCGGTGGGGTCAACAGTGTTGCCGTCGGCGTCCGTGGTGCTGTCAGCGGTGGCCTTGAAGGAGATATACTCGTAATCCGCCGTGTCGAAGCTGTTCTTGTCCGCCTCGTAACAGGCCTCCAGCTCAGCGTCGGTATAGGTCAGGCTGTCCAGATACTGCTCCTGATAGTGGGTGGCCAGCGCGTCCATCTCGCACAGCTCCTTGAAGATGCTCTCCGTCATGTTGGAGCCATACGCCCGCTTCAGATAGGAAGCGAAGGTCATGCCGTTCTGCTTGGCATAGGCGGTGATGGTGTCGATATTGGACTGCATCTCCTCCTGCATGTGGTCATCAAAGGTCATGCCCTCGGCCTTGGCCTTTTCGCTCATCAGGTAGATGCGGGTCAGGTTGCTCTTGGCAGTATCCTTCAGATACTGATCCCAGGTGATATCCTCCTCGGCGTCGATCTGCAGCAGCATCTTGGCCATGGCGTTCATGGTCTGATCCTTCATGGATTTGCTGGTGTCGATACCCATGTAGCTGCTGTAGTTGGAGCTGGCCACGCTGTTCAGGGTGGCGTGGTAGAAGTAATCCACCTCAGTGGCGGTAAAGTCCTTTCCGTCCACCGTCAGCGCGACGGCGCTGCGCTGGAAGATGCCGGAATTATACAGCAACACCACAGCGGCCACGATCACGAACAGGACGGCCACGCCGCCGTAGATCAGCTTATTCTTCTTGCGCTCGGCCGCTTCCTTCTGCTGCCGTTCGACGCGAGGATCTACATGGCCCTGAGCGGCCAGCTCCTGGCGGTTTTTCTTTTCTCTGGATGCACTCATTTGTTTTCAGTCCTCTCAAGTGATAGGCACAATACGCCCTTGGTCGTAAAATACCTGACTATTATACCGTAGTTTTATCAAATGTGCAAGTATTATATTTTGGGAAACGTAAACAGATAAAATTCCACATCAAATCCTCTACTTGACATTTCCCCCGTTTTTTGAGATAATAAGGGGAGGAACTTTCGGCAGAAGGAAGGCAATTATGGACGAACGCAAGGCCACCATCGCCAGCAACCTCATCAAGCTGCGGCTGGCCGCTGGCATGACGCAGGCGGAGTTGGGCGAAAAACTGAATTACTCCGACAAGTCCATTTCCAAATGGGAGCGGGGCGACGTGACCACCGACGTGTTCGTGCTGATGCAGATCGCCGAGATCTTCGGCGTGGACGTGGACTATCTGCTGAAGCCCCACAACGAGATCGAGCCGGTCATCTACGGCAAACCGGACCGCAGCACCTACACCACGGACATGATCACGCTGGTGGCGATCCTGGGCATCTGGACGCTGGCGCTGTTCGTGTTCATCATTCTGTGGATCTGCGGCATGGTGGTGTGGCAGGTGTTCGTGTACGCCGTGCCGGTTTCCCTGATCACGCTGCTGGTGCTGCGCTCGGTGTGGCAGGAGGGCCGGGGCAACCGCTTCATCATCGCGGCGCTGGTGCTCAGCGTCATCGCCACGGTGTATCTGACGTTCCTTGCGCGAAATTTGTGGCAGCTGTGGCTGCTGGCCATCCCCTCGCTGCTGCTGGTGTTTCTGGGGGCGCGTATCTACAGAAGCGCCCACAAGCGTTGAAAATACAGCACTCTACTGGAAGTAGAGCCGTCTCTATTCCGGCGATTTTATTGATAGAGTCCCTTCCCCATGCGGTAGGTTGGCTTTTCCGCCGCCGTCCTGTATACTAGATTGTGCCCTATGGGTATAACGCTAAAAAACAAGACCGGAGGAAACCACTATGGCGTCTTACGCACTGACCTGCTGCTCCACAGCCGATCTGACCCGCGAGCATTTTGCCGCCCGTGATATTCAATACGTCTGCTTCCACTTCACCCTGAACGGAGAGACCTATCCCGACGATCTGGGCCAGTCCATTCCTTTTCCCATTTTCTACCAGGCCATGGCCAATGGCGCGGAGACCAGCACCTCTCAGGTGAACATCTCCGAGTATCTGGATTTTTTCACCCCCATTCTGGAGAGCGGTAAGGACATTCTGCATGTCTGCCTGTCCTCCGGCCTGTCCGGCTCCTATAACTCCGCTTCCAGCGCCGCGCTGATCGCCCGCGAGCAGTTCCCCGACCGGAAGATCTACATTGTGGACTCTCTGGGCGCGTCCTCCGGCTACGGTCTCATTATGGAGACGCTGGCCGACCTGCGGGACGAGGGCATGGATATCGACACCCTCCACCAGTGGATTGAGGAGAACAAGCTGCGGATGAACCACTGGTTCTTCTCCACCGACCTGACCTTCTACGTCAAGGGCGGCCGCGTGTCCAAGGCGGCAGGCTTCATCGGCGGCGTGCTGGGCATCTGCCCGCTGCTGAACATGGACGATCAGGGTCATCTGATCCCTCGCGCCAAGATCCGCTCCAAGAAAAAGGTCATTCAGGAAATGCTGACCCGCATGGAGCAATACGCCGATAACGGGCTGGACTATGACGGCAAGTGCTTCATCTCCCAGTCCGAGTGCTACGAGGACGCCAGAGCGCTGGCCGACCTCATTGAAGCCAAGTTCCCCAAGCTCAACGGCAAGGTGGACATTAACTATGTGGGCACCACCATCGGCAGCCATACCGGCCCCGGCACAGTGGCCCTGTTCTTCTGGGGCCGTGATCGGAAGCTGCCCTTACTTTGATACCATTCTATCCTTTCGCTATTTCCCCTCTCCCCTTTTGAAAAGAGGCCGTCCTTTCCCCGGACGGTCTCTTTTCGTTGTTGTGGGGGGTATTTCGCGCCACGGTATGCGTTTCGTTTTGTTGTTGTAGGGGCGGGGTGAACGCGGTGGAGCAAAGCAAAACGAGCACCCTTGGGGTGCCCCGCCCGCCGTATAATGATGGCATTACCGTAGATTGCGCGGGGCGATGTGGGCATCGCCCCCTACAATGGTTTGCGGAAACCATTGCGTTTGTTGGCCGGCGGGGTGTGGTCACCCCGCCCTGCGGATATTTTCCGGTGGTGCTTTCGTAGGGCGGCATGACCACATGCCGCCGCACGATAGACGCAAAACCTCCTTCCCCGCACCAGTAGCGCACAGCGGCCGCATCTTTTTGGCAGCAAAATCGTAAGATTTTGCGCCAGCTTTTTTCACGTATTATCCTTATCAATCGGCCGTCGTCTCAAGATCCGCATCAGCCGTTTGCCGTTGAACGGGATCAGGGGATAGAGATACCCCTTGCCCACCACCGGCTTGGTGGAGGCGATCAGCACCACCGTGCCCACCACACCGGCGGCAAAGCCCCAGCCGTCCCACAGCCAGATCAGCACCAGCAGGATCATTCGCACCAGCTTACAGGCGTAGCCCATCTCATAGCTGTGCTGGGCGTAGCCCGCCACCGCCACAAAGGCCATATACACCAGCACCTCCGGCACCAGCCACCGGGCCTGCACGGCGAAATCGCCCAAAATCAGCGCGCCCAACATGCTGAAGGAATTGCTGAGCGCGTCCGGTGTGTTCAGGGACGCCAGCTTCAGAATGTCCACGATGAACTCCACCAGCAGCAGCTGCACAATCAGCGGCACGAAATATTCGTCCTCGATCAGCAGAAACTCCAGCTCTCCCGGCAGCACGTCGCCGTTTTTCACCAGCAGATACCACAGCGGCGTGATGAACACCGTCAGAAACAGCACCACCAGCCGCACGATCCGTAGATATGTGCCAATGAGGGGCGGGAAGTAGTAGTCGTTGATCTCCTCGGCGAAGCTGAACAGCGTGGTAGGCAGCAGCATCACCGACGGCGTGTTGTCGATCATCAGCAGGATGCTGCCCTCCATGACGCTGGCGGTGGCCACATCCGGCCGCTCAGTATAACGAATTTTCGGAAATGGGTTCCACCACTGCTTGGGAACGATACACTCCGCGATAGATTCCTGACTCATGGCGATGGAGCGCACGTCGATGCTGTCCAGCTTCTGCCGCAGCTGCCGCAGGTGCTGCTCGTTGGCCTTGCCCTTCATATAGACCAGCGCCACGTCGGTCTGGGACCGCCCGCCCACCTGATGGCGCTCCAGCGTCAGCGCCGGGTCACGGATACGCCGCCGCAGCAGGGCGGCATTGGCCATGATGCTCTCCACAAAGCCGTCGTGGCTGCCCCGCAGCACCTTGCTGGTGTCCGGCTCCTCCACGCTGCGGGTAGGGTACTCCTTGGCATCCATCAGCACGCCGCCGTCGTAGCCGTCCATCACCAGCAGCGTCTTTCCCGCAAAGACACCCACCACCATGCTGTGTACGTCCGTCTCCGCCGCCGCGTCCGGCACCGTTACGTAAGCCGCCAGAAAGGACGCCAGATCCGGCACCTTCTTCAAATCGCCGATGGCCAGCAGCCGCCCGATCATCCGCTCGATCAGCATGTCCTCGGCATAGCCGTTCACCACCCACAGCCGGGCCTTCCGTCCGCCCACCTGCAAGCTGCGGCTCACCATGTCAAAGTTCCGCCCCACGCCCAGCAGGTCGTCCAGCTGGGCTGTCCGGGTCTCAAAATCCACCATAGGCATCCTCCTCCGTTTCCCGTGTAGTATGGGTGAAAAATGGGAGGATTATGCAAAAGGCGCGCTCCCGAAGGAGCACGCCTTTTTTCTTGCCATGCACTTGTTCGTAGGGGCGGGGTTCTACCCCGCCCGCCTAATATAGATAAAAATGTCGCGCCAAACAAAGAGAGGGGCAGAGCCCCTCCCCTACACAAATTTTCATTTATTTTTATTCATTACTGTATAGAATATCCCGTGCCACCGGGGCATAGAACAGCTTCTCCGCCTCCGCGAAATCGTGGGTCTGGCCCATGATCCACATCAGCTTGGCCACCGCCGCCTCCGTGGTCATGTCGTAGGCCTCCAACAGCCGCAGCGTCTGCTTCAGATGTCCGCCCACGTGGTAGACCGTCAGGTCGCTGCCCTCGTTGGGCACCTGCGTGGTCATGACGATGATCTTGCCCCGCTCCACGGCGGCGCGAAGGATCTCGTACAGGTTGCCGTACTCCGGCAGGCCGCCCACGCCGAAGCTCTCGATGATCAGCCCGTCGTAATGCTGGGTCATGAACTCCACCAGCTCCGGCTTTGTGCCGGGGATCAGCTTCAGCAGCCCCACATTGTTGTCCAGCTTGTCATAAAACGCAGGCTTCTCCGCCACCGGACAGGACATATACTGCAAAAGATGGTCGTCCTGCACCACCGCCAGATCTGGGTAATTGACGCTGGAAAAGGCCTGAAAGCTCTTGGAGCAGGTCTTGCGGGCACGGGTGCCCAGAATGACCTTGCCGTTAAAGACGATCTGCACGCCGCCGCAGCCCCGGCAGGCGTAGAAGAAAGCGTCGGTGAGATTCCGCTTGGAGTCGGTACCGTCGAACCAGATGGGCTTCTGTGCCCCGGTCAGCACGATAGGCTTGGGGCTGCCCTGCACCAGATAGCTGAGTGCCGCCGCCGTATAGGCCATGGTGTCGGTGCCGTGGCTGATGACGAAGCCATCGTACCGGTCATAGCTCTCCCGGATTGCGTTGGCCCCCCCCAGCCAGTGGCGGGGCTCCAGATTGGTGCTGTCCAGGCTATAGACCTGAATGCAGTCCACATGGCACATTTCGCCGATCTTGGGCACGAACGACAGCAGCTGCTTGCTGTTCAGCTCCGGGGTCAGGCCCTCCGGCGTCATCTCGCTGGCGATGGTGCCGCCGGTGCCAATCATGAGAATGTTCTTCATGGTCTTCTCCTCCGTCAAAGTGGCGTTACATATCCCGGTTTTCCATGGCGGACAGGGCAAACCGCACCGCCTGCTGGATGGTCTGGCGCTCGTCCTCACCGGCGGCGTCGTATTTCTCCCGCATTTTTTGCAGGAACAACCCCCGCAGGGAGTCCTCGCCGCAGCCGTCCCAGATATCACGGCACACGGTGGTGCGATCCCGCACCTCCAGCGCGTAGAACCGGGGCGACAGCTCGTCGGTGATGGCGGCGGTATCCACGCTGCCCGACCGCTCGCCGGTCAGGATCACGCGGTAGATATCCGCTTCCGTATGCTGGGGCAGCGCCTCGCAGACGGCCTCCAGCGGCTCACGGCCCGTCACGTCCACCGTCACGATCTCATAGCGCCGCTTGGCAAAGGGCACGAACCGCAGTTTCACGCTGCCCTTGTCCACCTCGCCCGCCAGAAAGCCCTTGTCCCCCAGCTCGTCGAAGCCCCGTCCTTCGGGGCAGCCGGGGTAGGCGTAGGCGGTCTTTCCTGCCAGCTGCACGCCGGAACAGGCGTGGACATGGCCCAGCGCCAGATAGTCCAGCCCGCTCTGAGCGATCTGCTGCAGGGGAATCGGCCGGTAGCGGCTGTCCTTCACCCCCGCCTCGCCGTGCAGGATACCGATGGCCACGTTCCCGTCCTGCTCCGCGATGCCCGCCAGCTCCGCGCTCTCCGGCATCTCCGGCGCGGTGAAGGCCGCGCCGTACACGGTGCAGCCGTACTGGGGGAAGGACAGGCCCATGGAGAGCATCTCCGGCGCGGTAAAAACAAGCACGTTGTCCGGCCACAGGGTGCGGGCGTAGGGCGATGCGGCGGTGTAGCAGTCGTGGTTGCCGGGGGCGATGACCACATGGCCCCGGAACTCTGCCAGCGCGGCGGCCAGCACCTCCGCCGTCTGGCCGTAGATGCTGTCGCTGTCGAACAGGTCGCCCGCCAGCAGCATCAGCTGTACGCCGTGATCATTGGCGTACTCCACCATGCGGCGGGTCAGATCGCGGCTCTCCTGACGGCGCTGCCGGGCCTGCTGCTCATTCAGGCCGGTGAAGGCGCTGTCCAGATGGAAGTCCGCCGCGTGCAGAATGCGTACCATTTACGCTTCCTCGGCCTGCCAGCCCTTGCACACGTCCACCCAGCTCACGAAGTTCTTGCCGCAGCAGCGCTCCAGCTCGTCACAGTTCAGCTCTATGGCGCTGGCGGCGCTGCCCACAGCGGGGAACACCGTCTCGAACCGCTTCAAGGACACGTCCAGATAGGTCTTGACGTCGTCCGGCAGGGCAAAGGGGCACACGCCGCCCACGGCGTGGCCGATGCGCTCCACCGCCTCCTCGGCGGTCAGCATCTTGGCCTTGGCGCCGAAGAAGTGCTTATATTTGCTGTTGTCCACCTTGGCGTCACCGGCAGCCACGATCAGGATGGGATCCTCCCCCACCTTGAAGCTGAGGGTCTTGGCAATGCGGGCGCCCTCCACGCCAACGGCCAGCGCAGCCAGCTCCACCGTGGCGCTGGACACGTCAAATTCACGAATACGGTCAGTGACGCCGTAGGGTTCCAGATAAGCTCTTACTTTTTCAACAGACATGGTGATGATCTCCTTTACGATTGATTGCTTTTACGGTTCACCGGATATCCACACGCTCCACGGCGGTGCACAGTCCGGTATCGCTGTCCAGTGTAAAAATGCAGCCCTGGGCTTTGCAGGGGCCGTCGGCAAAGCGGTAGCGCCCCGCCAGTCCCCCCAGAAACGACTCGATGGACTGCTCCGGCGGAATGCCCAGCACCGACTCGATGGCCCCGGTCATGCCCAGATCGGTGATGTAGCCGGTGCCCTTGGGCATCACCCGCTCGTCGGCGGTGGGCACGTGGGTATGGGTGCCCCACATGGCGCTGATGCGGCCATCCAGATAGTAGCCCAGCGCCAGCTTCTCGCTGGTGGCCTGGGCGTGGAAGTCCAGCAGGGTAAAGGTAGGCTTCTCCGTCTCGTTCAGCTCCCGCAGCAGCTTGTCCGCCGTGGTAAAGGGGTCGGCGGCCTTCCAGTCCAGATCGCATCGGCCGATCAGCGTCATGACGGCGATGCGCAGCTTTCCGCAGTCATACACGCCGCAGCCGCGACCCGGCATCCGGCCGGAGAAGTTGGCGGGCCGCAGGATGTAGCGGTTGTCCTCCAGATAGTCGGCGATCTGCACCCGGCCAAAGGTGTGGTTGCCCAGGGTGATCACGTCGGCTCCGGCGGCAAACAGCTCGTCCGCCTGAGCGGGAGTCAGGCCGGTGCCGGAGATATTCTCCCCGTTGACCACGGTAAAATCAATGCTTTTCAGCTTCTTCAGCGGCGATAGATGGCGGCGCAGGTGCTTCAGGCCGTCCTCGCTGGTCACGTCGCCGATGGCAAGAATGTGATACAGCATGGTGTCCTCCTTTTTACGGTTTCTTCATTCGTTGCTATTATGCCACAAAAAAAAGGGGAGCGCAAGGGCGACTCCTCATAAGGACATCTTGAAAACACCAGATTAAACCGATTGAGAGAATCTCTTGGTGTCGACCAAACGGGAATAGCCATCAACCATTTCATCGTGGTTGGTGGCTATTCCTGTTTAAAGGTATATTCATGTTGAAATCCGAACCGGAATCTTTGTAAAATTCCCTACCGCTCTTTAACCAGAAACAATGGGTAACCGCATGCCTAACCGGGAGAGCAGTTCGTTGGTAATCGTCCCACAGCATGCAGCCAGTTCCTCTGCCCGAATCACCTGACCGCCATCCCGGCCGATAATAGTCACTGTATCGTCAGGAGCGACCTCCGAAAGATCGCTGACGTCCACCAGCAACTGGTCCATGCACATCCGCCCCACCATAGGACAACGCCGGCCCTGAATCAGCACCTGGCCGCCCCGCTGAGGCAGATCCCGGGGCAGACCGTCCGCGTAGCCGATGGTGACCACCGCCAGTTTGGTTTCTTGCTCTGCCTGAAAGACCCGCCCGTACCCGGCGCTCTCTCCGGCTTGCACAGTGCGGATACTGGCCACTCTGGCCCGGAGAGACAGAACCGGCCGCAGGTCAAGGCTTCGCTGAACAGGCGCATCATCGCTTCGAACTCCATAGAGTGCGATTCCAGCCCGGACATAGTCACAGGGCTGAGCTGGGAGGTTCCAAAGTCCATAGCTGGACTGGATATGAACTTTGCCGGGATCATATCCGGCAGTTCGGAGCCAGGCCACCGTATCATAGAACAAGGTCAGCTGCTCCTGGGTGTAGGCAACATCTTCGGCTTCCAGGCTGTCCGAGACGTATAGATGAGAAAAGACACCGTCCACTACCAGGTTTGGAAGCCGGAATGCCTCCAGGATCTCCTTCCGGTTTTCCGCCAGGATGCCCAGCCGGTGCATCCCCGTGTCCAGGGCCAGATGGACATGGACACGCCGCCCTCTGGCTGCCAAGGCCCGCCCGTGGTCAATATCCGCCACCGTCTGGGTCAGATGCCATCGTGTCAAGAGCGGAGCTTCCTCCGGGGAGGTATAACCTAAGATCAAGATCGTCCCCCGGATGCCCGCCTTTCGCAGAGCAATCCCCTCGGCCAGGCAGGCCACGGCAAAGGCCCGGACGCCCGCTCGCTGTAAGGTGCGGGCGGTCACTGCCCCGCCGTGACCGTAGGCCTCCGCCTTTACCACCGCCATCAGCTCTGTCCCCGGGGCCAATGTGTTCCGCAGCACCTGGGCGTTGTGCCCAAGGGCCGCCAGATCCACCTCCCGCCAGGCCCGAGCGGTGGGGCTGGGCTTCTTTTGAAGCCTCAGCAGGCAAAGGGCGGAGAGCAGCGCACTGAGCGCCAGCACCACAATAAAATGGAGAACACTGTTTTCAATGAGCATTTCTCCCAGTCCCAGTAGCTTTGCCGCTCCCCGGACCAGTACGATGCAGAGGGGATGGAGCACATACATGGCTGTGGAAAATTCCCGGACTTTCCTGGACTCGCCCTTGTTTCCGCCCAGCAGCAGAGAAAAAAGGCATACTATGCACAGGGGGAGGGCGAGGTACATGCTGTCGTGGCGCTGGACATCCATGCGATGGAGCCACAGCCCCTCGGCGCTCATGGCTGCCAGAGAGAGGAAGAAGCCCGCCAGAGACATCTTTTGGTTCCACCGCCTTCCGGCGGCCCCAAGCAGAAGGAACAGTGGCGCGAAGAACAGGCCATTGCGGGTATAGCCGCACAGTGTAAAAATGCCGTCGTAAAGGGTCCGAAGCAGCGGGATCTGGGAAACCAGTCCATAGTAACTGTCCCCGCCCAGACCGATGAGATAGAGTAGCGCCGCCACAGGCAGAGCCACCCGCAGGCCCAGCCGGCTGAGCCACCGGGCGATGACGATGCCCAGAATGGTCGCCGGGAAATACCACAGGTGGTAGAAGGTGCCGTCCACCAGCAGTTTCCGCAAAACATCCGCCGGACCGGTGAAGCTGCCGGCATAGAGATTCACTGGCAGATACAAAAGGATGCAGACGCCGTAGAGCAGGCAGAGCTTTTTCAGCTGCCGCCCCACACCAGCCCAGTGATTCCGGCTCAGAAAGTACCCAGTGGTCATCAGAAAGAATGGGACTGCCACGCGGGCCAGTACCCGGGTAAGCCAGAAATCAGCCATGGCAGACACATCCGCCAGGGGCGAGGTGTGGTTCATCACCACCAGCAGGACTGCCGCCAGACGAAAGAGGTCCAAAGTCGGGACGGTTTTCTTAGCCGTTCTCATGGGTATCCCCCCACCATGTCAGGATAAATCCCTCCACATTGTCGCCGGATATCTGGCAGCAGCCCTCCGGCACTTCCACCTCTGTGACGGCTCCGGCGGCGGGCACATAGAACACCTGGGCCATGCGGCCGTTTTCCAGAGCGACGCTCCGGGGACCCTGCCGCAAAAAGTCCCGGTACTCCTCCAGACACAGCCCGTTGGTTTCCATCAGCTGGGCGTGGGGCGCCCCCACATAGCGGAAGTGCCACGGCTCAGCCGAGATCCCGGTGACTTCCTCCTTGCCCCGCTGGTAGCGTTCGATAAAGCCGTACCGGGCCGCCAGACGCCTAAATCTTCCGCAGACGCCGTCATAGGGAAAGGCAGGCCGGATGAAGTCGATGTATCCGGCAGCCTTTCCCAGGTCGATGGCGAGGCCGGTCTGATGCTCACTGCATCCTGGAAGGGCCACATACTGGCGGGTAAATGTCTCCCCATGCTCCGCCATGGAGTCGTCCCAGATCCGCTGCTGTTCCTGCTGGCTCCGCCAGCCGGACACCGGCACGATCTCCCGCTGTCCCCCCGCCTTTTGGATACAGGCAGACAGTAGCTGCCGTGCCCGGCTTTCAAGAAGAATGTCGGGGTGGTGCGGGTCCACCGAGGTCAGCGCAGATCGCTCTTTTTCATGCAGGGGATGCGCCCGGTTGACCAGGACCAGCGGCCCCTGAAAAATCTGCTCCCGGGGAATCGACACGGTTCTCATCCCACCACCCCCAACTCGATCAGGCGGGTCACCAGCTCCCCAAAGGAAATGCCGATGCCCTGCATCATGCTGGGGTAGCGGCTGTGGGCGGTGAAGCCGGGGATGGTGTTGACCTCATTGAAGACGATCTCCCCATCCGGGGTGAGGAACAGATCCACCCGGGCGAATACCCGGCAGTCCAGGGCACGGTAAATGGTTTTTGCCGCTGCCTGGATCTCTGCCGCCTTCTCCGGCGGGATGCGGGCGGGACAGTGGATGGCGGAGGTCTTTAAGGTGTACTTCTCCTCATAGTTGAAAAAGCCCTCCGACAGCGCAATCTCGTCCACCAGACCCACGGTCAGTTCCTCGTTGCCCATGACCGCGCAGCCCACCTCAAAGCCGGGGATCGTCTCCTCCAGGATCACGGCGCTGTCGTGGCGGAAGGCCTCCTCCATGGCGGCGGGCAGCTCTTCCGGCCCGGAGACTTTGGTGATACCGAAGGAGGAACCGGCCCGGACCGGCTTGACAAACACCGGGTATCCCAGTTCCTCCGCTGCCTGGGCGATCCGGCTGAAATCATCGCTGGAATGAAAGACGTGGCTCCGGGGGACCCGGATGCCGGCCAGGGCCGCCAGCTGGTGGGCCCGGTCCTTGTCCATGCACAAGGCGCTGGACAATGTCCCGCAGCCGATGACCGGGACCCCGGCCAGTTCAAAGAGTCCCTGTACCGTACCGTCCTCGCCGTTCTTGCCGTGGAGGACTGGGAATACCGCGTCAAAGAGGAGACGGCGGCCGGAGCCGTCCAGCAGTAGTAAAGCGTGGGCCTCCCGTTCCACCAGCGGGGTGCAGGGGATACAGTCTGCCGCCTGCTGCCAAGTACCGTCCTCCAGCCGGGAGAGGTCGCCGGTATAGCAGAGCCACTGCCCCTCCCGTGTGATGCCCACAGCCAAAGGAGTATAGCGGGCGGGGTCCATGTGGGACAGCACCGCATAGGCGGAATGGAGAGAAACTTCGTACTCCGTGGAACATCCGCCGAAGAGAACGAGAATGGTTTTCATGGGATAAGACCTCCTAATCAAAATAAAGCGCCTGGTTCTGATACTGAAATGGTACCAGAACCAGGCGTTTCATACTTGTCTATCTACCAACGGATGCCTTGCAAGTTTTCTGCGAAATTCTTGTGATTTTCTTACGGCGCTTCTGAATGGTCTGACGGAAGACAGATGGTGAAGGTGATCCGATCCTCGGTGCTGTCCGCCCGAATGGTCCCGCCGTGGAGCTCCACGATCTCCTTGGCGATGGCTAAGCCAAGGCCCGCACCACCTGTCCGGGTGGCGCGGGAGCTGTCCAGACGGAAGAACTGTTCAAAGATCCGGTCCAATTTCTCCTGGGGGATGTTCTTTCCCGCATTGGAGAAGGTGAGTACGATTTTCCCGGCCTCTATCCGTCCGGCAATTTCCACCGTGCTGTCCGGCAGGCTATAATAAGACGCGTTGCGCAGGAGATTATCAAAGACCCTTGCCAGCTTATCCGGGTCACAGGAATAGTGCAGCTTGGGCGGCAGATCCAGGCTGCATGACAGCCCCGATTCTGCGAAAATGGGGCGGAATTCGCTGGCGACCTGCTCCAGCATCCGCGTCAGGTCCACGCTCTGCCGCTCCAGCTCCAGGCGAGAGAGGTTGAAGCGGGTGATGTCGAAGAACTCGTTGATGAGGTCCTCCAGCCGCTCCGCCTTCTCCAGGGCGATGCCGGTGTACCTGGCCCGGATCTCCGGGGAGATCTGAGGCTCATCCCGCAGGAGGGTCAGGTAGCCGATGACGCTGGTCAGGGGCGTTTTCAGGTCGTGGGCCAGATAGACGATTAGGTCGTTTTTCCGCTGTTCTGCCTCCCGGGCTGCCCGGGCGTCCCGGAGAGCCTGCTCCCGGGCCAGATTCAGCTGGATGGAGATGTCCTCCAGGGAATCCGGCAGCTGGATGGGCTCCTCACTGGGGCGGGATAATTGCTCTGCCGCATTGGCCACCACGTCCAGCTGCTTGATGGGCTTGGAGATAAAATAGAAGCTGATGACCACCCAGCCCGCCAGCACTGTGACGATGCAGACCAGAACGATGTAGTCTCGAACCCAATTCAGGAAGTCGTAGAGCGGCGAGGGCTGCCAGGTGATGCTGGCGCAGATGATGAAGCCCAGGAATGCCAAGGCCATCACTGCGACCACCCAAGCCATGAGGACCAGCAGGTAGCCGCCCCAGATGCGCAAAGATCTCCGGCGGCTGCGGGTATTTCCTTTCTTACTCAATGGTGTACCCCACCCCCCAAACGGTCTTGATGAATTTGGGCTTTCGGCTGGGCTCGTGCATCTTTTCCCGTAGCCGGGCGATGTGACTCATGACGGTGTTGTTGCTGTCCATAAACGCCTCGCCCCAAACATGTTCAAACAGTTCCTCGCTGGACACCACATTCCCCCGGTGCTCACATAGATACCAGAGAATGGAGAATTCCAAGGGCGTCAGGGCCAGTTCCTCGCCGAACAGGACGCACTTGTGAGTGGCCTTGGAGATCTGAAGGCCTCGAAAGTCGTATTCGGTGACCTCCTGGACTGTCCCCTCCCTGGGGTTGTACCGGGTGTAGCGGCGCAGCTGAGTCTTGACCCGGGCCACCAGTTCCAGAGGATTGAAGGGCTTGGTGATGTAGTCGTCCGCTCCCAAGGTCAGCCCCATGATCTTGTCCATATCCTCCACCTTTGCGGTGAGCATGATGATGGGGAACAGGTGGTCCTCCCGGATGCGCTGGCAGAGGGTAAAGCCGTCCATGTCCGGCAGCATCACATCCAGCACCGCCAGATTCAAGCGTGTCGTCCGCACACAAGCCAGGGCGTCGGAGGCATTATAGAATTTGTGGATGGTGAAGCCTTCGTTTTTCAGATAGACCTCCACCAGATCTGCGATCGCAGTCTCGTCATCGACGACTAAAATATGTGTAGCCATAGTTGCCGGCCTTTCGTGTTTTTCTGCATTATAGCACGGAACGTATAAAAAAGCGAGTATGACTCTTGATTTTTCCTAAACATGTCCTAAAGGGGACTGTTGCGGTCTCCTGTCTGCGCAAAATTCTCACCAGACTGTATCGAAACTACGATCTTCCAGACTCCTGTTTTCGTAGGGTCGAAGTCGTGAAACTGCGCCGCAGTGCTCTGTCATCCTTCGCTGGCAGGATCGGTCTGCGTATCATACGATGAACATTCCTCCAGATCTGCAGCCTGCTACCCGGATAGGCTTTTTTCAGCTTTGTGACAGCACGCTCCTTTGCCTTTTCCACGGCGGACTCCTTCATCATGTGGTACATGCCGATTTCCTTCAGCGAAGTTTTTTCAAATCCGAATACGCCGTAGAATTTTCCGAGGATGTCCCTGTCCTTCTTCGGGAGAGCATCAAATAGTTCCTGCAGCAGCTCAATGCAGACTTTTCGATACACGACCTGCTCCGCAGAAACAGAGAGATTCCCAGGCATCAGCCGCTCAAAGGGATCACCGTCATAGCTCCCAGGGATAAGATCATTGACACCAACAAAATGGGTGTTGTAACGGATGTGCTTGACAGCCTGTTCCAGAAGGACATCCATTTTCTCCGCGATCTCTTCGATGCTGAACTGACCTGAATGATATAGCCTTTGTGCCTGCCGGACAGCATCCATCTCGTGCTTGCTCAGAGAAAGATTTCCGATATGTTGCTCCAGCCAACGGGTCATCCGGCCTTTCAGATGTGGGTACAGGTAGGTGGCAAGCACAGCACGGCTCTCATCGTATTCTCTGCTCTGGACCCGTGTCAGAAATTCCAACGCACCCTCGCCGCAAAGATCCTCCAGAATCGTTTTCGTATAGCCGGACAACTCTCCCGGTCTTTCCCTGTCCATATGCAGACAGTTGAACTCTCTGGCAGTCTCCCGGGCGATGCGCCGGATCAGCCCGAGATTCCTGCGGTACAACTCCTCCAGCGCGCGCTCATCACCGCCGTAATATCGGCGGACCAGTTCCTCATTGGTCATGGGTCCCACCCGCCTTTGCTTTCGGTGGACGCCCTCGGGGCTTGCTCACTCTGGTGATGCGGCAATATTCATACACTTGCGCAGTAGATATTTGTTCAGAAAACTCCTCAACAGAGATATCCGGGCTGCGCAGCGCATCGTAGAGCCGGTCTCGCACATGATCCTTGGCTCTTCTGGCATCCTCCTGAGAGATAGCTCCCCGCTGCATATCCTTCGTGATCCTGGAAAAGGCAGTCAGCTTGGCCTTCACCTTAGGGTTGTTCTTTGCCAGTTCCTTTTGAACTTCCACCGTGCCAAATTGCCGACAGGTGTAGCCAGGAGCGTGGGGACAGGCCCCTTCGCAGTACAAAGCGTGGACGCCGCTCTTCAGCATGAAGTATTTCCCGCAGATGATGCAGCGGCGGATGTTGTGTCCACTATTCAGGGCCAGCATATAGTCTGCCTTCATCAGCGCCTGTAAGCTGTCCGTCACATGCTCCTGACAGATGGCCATGGAGCCGTCCGGCAGCTCCCGCGGGACATAGGAGAGCATATATTCATCGTGTCTCCTGTAGCAGTCCCCGTGGTAAGTGATGGGGTTGACGATCAGCTTCTCTGCGGTGCGATCATCGTTATAGAAACCATAGAGCGCTGCCGCATAACTTTCCGGCCTATTGGTCGTGAGTGTGGAGAGGATAAACTTGATGAAATTCCGGATGGTAGGAACAAAGGCACGGATGTCGTGAAGATACATCATGTAGCGGTCGATGTATTTCTTGTAGGCACTCCAGGTATCTTCGCACGCTCCCAGGAGGCGAAACATCTCGTAATAAAACAACTCGCCCTTTTCCTCGCTGCCCTCTCTGCGACGAAACAGATCCAGCAGTCCCAAGGAGATTTCAGGATCGCTGTCCCCATCATCGCTCTGGAAGAATTCTTCCGCTGAGGCGCTGAGAAGTTTTGTCTGATCATCCTCTGAAAGGCTGTGCTCCTCGGGAGGAAACAAGCTGAACTGTCCTGTGATCTCCCGTATCACCGAAAAGAAAGCGTCATAGCAATCGTCCGGTAGCAAGCGAAACACAGTATATCGGCGAAGTTCCTGACAGAGCTGCTCCATCTCATCATTCAGTTTCCACCAAAGTTCACTCTTGCGGACATACTCGTAGATGTCCATAAGGGTACGGATGCGCACCATCCGTTCGTGCAGAGGGTGGTAGTCATCCGGTGATAGATTCAGCAGATCTTCGGTCAGCCTGCCTGCCTCAAACTGCTGCCCGTTCAGCTCCAAGGTGCTGCCGTAGGTATAGAATATGATGCTCCCCTCCATTTCCGCTGGCCCCCTCCTCTGCAATAATTTGTCCTACTTGATTTTTAATCTGTCCATGCTTTTTATCAGGATACCATCTTTTCCACCACAATACAAGCAGAGGGGCAAGGGGATGCTCAAAAGTCCTGTGGGCACTGCTCCTCTAAAAGAATACTACTCCCACTTCTTTCGAGGTGGGAGATTTTTGTATTCAGATATTTTGAATTGGAGGTACTGACTATGAGCAACAAAATGGACCGTCCTCTGGTCACGGTGGACGGTAGGACGCTGATGGACCGTCCGCTGGAGCCGCCCAATTTTGTGGTGGACACGCTGATCTCTCAGGGTCTGCATATCCTGGCGGGTTCACCCAAGGTGGGCAAGTCCTGGCTGGCCCTGTGGCTGGCGGTGACGGTGGCCAAGGGAGAACCGGTCTGGGGAATGAGCGTGAAGCAGGGCACCACCCTCTATCTCTGCCTGGAGGACTCCGTCCTTCGCATCCAGAACCGCCTCTTCGAGATCACAGAGGACGCGCCGGACAGCGTCCATTTCTGTACGGAGTGCGCTCCCATCGGCCAGGGGCTGGAGGAGCAGGTGGAGGGCTTCCTCGTAGCTCACCCGGATACTGTTCTGGTCCTCGTCGATACGCTGCAGATGGTCCGCCCCGTCCACGATGCCACCTACGCCAATGACTACCGGGACCTGTCCGTGCTGAAGCGGCTGGCGGACAAGCACGGCATCGCCATCCTGCTGATCCATCATCTGCGAAAGGAAACTGCCGATGATGTGTTCAACCGTATCTCCGGTACGACAGCCATCAGCGGGGCGGTGGATTCCAGTTTTACTCTGGTGGAAGATCGGCGCGGCAGCGGTAAGGCGAAGCTCTCCTGCATCGGTCGTGACATTGAATACCGGGAGTTGTCTCTGGAACGCAACGTTGAAAACGTGTGGGAGATGGTAGCAGACAGCAGAACGCAGCCGGAGCTACTGGGCGACCGGATCACCTATCTGGTCTCTGAACTGATGCGCGACCGTACGAAATTTATCGGCACTCCCACAGAGCTGTCTGAAAAAATCGACCCTGTCGGTATGGAGCGTATCTCGCCTAAGAAAGTGTCCCGCCTAATCCTGCAAAGCCTTGACGCGCTAAGCAAAATCGGAATTTTCGGTATGGTGCGCCGCAGCAACGGGAAGCGGCTCATCGAGCTGCGCCGTGCCGAAAGTGACGATGCCCAGGGTGTACCTGTGGTCGCCCCTGTTGACCCTGTTGGGGCGCTGTGCGGCGATTTGCGGGAGATTGCCGGGCATGGCGAGTAAACACCCGCAGGGAAAAAGAAACGCCGTTTGTGGCCATTTGTGGCCGAAAGCGGAGCGCGGGTGTTCGGTGCAGGGAAATCACCTCCTTGGAGGTGGCCAGCATCGCGTTTGTCTGGTCTGCGGCAACGCCGCTGCCCGACTTCCGCATGAATTCCGGGCAGAAGCCCGGGCCCACTTTATCTACGATTTGGAGGAAACGACATGAAAAAAGATGTTAAATTCAGCACCCGCATGGCGTCCACAGACCGGGAGGCCATCAAGGAGTTGGCGAAGCAGTCCGGGATGTCCATGAGCGACTACGTCACTGCCTGCTGCCTGGGAAAGCAGGTGGTGGTCATCGACGGCCTGAAAGAAGTGCTGAAGGAGCTGAAGTCCATCGGCAGAAATCTGAACCAGCTCGTCACCCTGGCGCACATGGGACGAGTGACCGTGATCGATCTGGAAAGCGTATGTCGGGCGTTCTCTGAACTCTGTGGTGCCGTTCGGATGATCCTTGAACGAAAGCGCTGGTAAGCTATGGCTATCATCAGCTTCACAAACTACAAGCGGGGCCAGACCACCGGATGCATGAGCGCCGTGATGCGGTATACCATGCAGGATAAAAAGACCGAGTTCGAGGGGCAGCAGTTGGTCACAGGTATCAACTGTCAGCCGGAATCTGTCTACGCGGATTTCATGACCACCAAGCGGCTCTACCACAAGACGGACGGTGTACTGTTCTATCACATGGTACAGAGCTTCCCGAAAGGCGAAGCAGTCGACCCGGTCACCGCTCACGCGGCCGCGCTGAAGCTGGCTGAGTACTATGAGGGATACGAAGTTCTGGTCTGCACCCACACAGACCGTGAGCACATCCATTCCCACTTCCTCATCAACTCGGTCAATTTCGATACCGGACGGAAACTGCATATCGCAAAGGAGCAGCTCCAGGAACTGCGGCAACGCAACGACATGGTCTGCAAGGAGTTTTCACTTCCTGTATTTCAACCCAGGGAACAAAAGCAGAAAACAAAGACTATGACCATCGGAGAGTATCACACGGCGGCCCGCGGTCAGAGCAAGAAGCTGCAGCTCATGAATATCATCAATGACTGTATGCGCCACGCTTCCAACCGCGAGGAGTTCATTGCGCTGATGGAGAGCGAGGGCTACAAGGTTCGCTGGGAAAAGTCCCGAAAGAATATCACCTATACCACGCCGAGTGGCTGGCAGTGTCGGGACCGTTTGCTGTTCGGTGACAAATATCTAAAGGAGAACATGGAATATGAATTCAGGATCAGAGAAGAAATTATCTATGGACGAGCTCATGGCCCTGAACCGGCCCGAGCCTTCACCGCAGCCGACAGCGCAGGAGTCGAGTTCACCGATCACGCCCATTGTCATCCAGTGTCCGTTGCCGGAGGCTCTGACGATGCTGACACAGAAGACAGAATCCATCGGGTGGGAAGTGCGTGGAATGCGGGAGTATCTTCCGAACCTGAGATCACACACAGACCTGACAGCGGTGCAGAACAGCATGGCGAAGATCCAGAAATCGTTGACGGAGATGACCACTCTGCTGGAACAGGCTGGGAAGAAGAAAGAAAAGCATTCCTGCAAATGGCTGGACTGGCTTCCGGACTTCGACCTGATCGTAGTGGCCAAATGGATCGTACTGGTACTGCTCATCGTGGCGGCACTGCTGGGGATGGGGTATGGCACAGCGACAGTGGTCAGCAACATCCGCAACCTGTTTCTATGAAGCCGCTCCACGCTGGACTGTATGGTCTGGCGGTAACTGGAGCGTTACTGGATGATGGTAACGAAGATGTCGAGGAACGTTACCGCCGTATCCAGGCAGAACAGGAAGCCAAAAATATCGGCGCTGTCATCGGACTGGTGGCCGGCGTAGCCATGGTGCTCACACAGGATGAGCAATCATCTACAGAACAGCAGTGGACCGAAGATCAGCAGGCAGAACAAACACAGCAGCAGACCATGTAACGGTCTGCTATTTTTGTTGCCTGACTGTAGCGTCAGGGGAAAGGAACGATATGGCGTATAAATTCAAATACAATGAGCGTCCCCGCTCCTACAGTGAAGAAAAGCATGGAGATGAGGATATTCCCTCTGCCAAGGCAGTGCGGGATACCGCAGTGGAAGAAAGGGACGACAAGATTATAAAAAGCCGCCGACAGCATGTATGCGGCAGAGAGTACATTGTGTTCGCGGAATTCAGTTTCGGAGGAACGCAATCTACGGTCGATCTTATGAAACAGGTCATCGACCTGGAGCAGGACGCAAAAAATATTTCCGCCTGAAAAACAGGTTCGCATAGACAAACAAACCGATTGAGGGTATTGTATGGTTGCAATCTCTCAATCGGTTTGGCGTTTTATGAAGGAGGTCAATATGTTACAGCCAAACCAAAAGATCACGGCGCTCTATTGCCGTCTGTCCCGAGATGATAATCTGGAGGGCGACTCCAACAGTATCCAGAACCAAAAACTTATCCTGCAAAAGTACGCCGATGAGAATGGGTTCCAGAACACCAGATTTTATGTGGACGATGGCTATTCCGGCACGAATTTCAATCGCCCAGCCTTTGAACAGATGATGGATGACATGAGCAACGGCGACATCGCCGTCATCATCACAAAGGATCTTTCCCGCCTTGGAAGAAACCAACTGCACACCGGTCTTTATATCGAGGAGATATTCCCTTCCAATGATGTGCGCTACATCGCTGTCAACGACAATGTTGACACCAAGTATGAAAACAGCAACGAGCTGATGCCTTTCAAGAATTTGTTCAATGAGTGGCACGTGCGGGACTGCAGCCGCAAGGTGCGGAATGTAGTGAACGCCAAGGCACAGCGGGGAATCCGGGTGGGGACACGAGCTCCTTACGGCTACCGCAAGGGTGCAACCAAGGACTCTCCTCTGTTGGTGGATGAGGAGGCGGCGGCTGTCGTCAAACGCATCTTCGCCATGTGCGCCGGCGGAATGGGACCAGCCCAGATTGCAAAGCAGCTCAAGAAAGAATGCATCTACAGTCCATCCATGTACGCCTATACGAAATTCGGCACATCCCATTCCGGGCTGAATGCAGAGCGGCCCTACAACTGGACTGGCGACATGGTGGCGGATATGCTTCAGAACATGGTCTACCTTGGGCACACGGTCAACCTTCGCTACAGCACCAAGTCCTACAAGGACAAAAAACGATGTGAACGCCCCAAATCAGAGTGGCTTATCTTTGAGAATACTCATGAAGAGCTGGTGGATCAGGAAACCTGGGATATCGTACAGGAGGTGCGATCTCATAAGCGCCGCCGCACGAATATGGATGAGCAGAATATGTTCTCTGGATTGGTGTATTGTGCGGACTGCGGTAAGCCCATGGTATTGCACCGGGCGCACACCATGAAGCCGGAACAGAATCATTTCACCTGCCGCACCTACAAGAAGGACGGGGCAGAAGTGTGTAGCGCTCACTATATCCGGGAAGTGGCACTGAAGGAAATCGTGCTGGAAACAATCCGCAGAGCCACAGAGTTTGCCAGGAGCGACCCGGAGCGGTTCGCCGCATATATTCAGCAAAAGCAATCTACTGAGGTGGCAAAGGAGATCCGGGGGGTGGAACGGGAATTGTCCACGATGCGGAAACGGGATGGCGAACTGGATGTAGTGTTCAAGCGGATGTATGAGGACAGCGCCTTGGGACGGGTGAGCAATGAGCAGTTCCGTTTGCTGTCTGAGGCATACTCCAAGGAGAAAGCGCAGCTGGCTGAAGCCATCCCTGCCACGGAGGAGCGCCTGGAGAAACTACGCAGTAGCATGGCCAACGCCAAGAACTTCATCGCCAAGGCCAGAAAGTTCACCGACATGACGGAACTGACCCCGGAACTGCTCCGCACCTTTGTGGCGAAAATCATCGTGTATGAGAAAGAGGTCAAATACTCCAAGCACGCACCGCAGAAGATCCACATCTGTTTTCGGGACTTCAACCTCAACGAGACAGACGATATGCTTCTATGCGGAGAGACAACAGAAAAGGCAGACAGTACAATTGCACTGCCTGCCTAATCCGAGGACACGCTTCAAGGTACCCCTATCAGGAGTAGCGGAAGAGCGCTCCCCTTTTTTGCATATGGGGTGTTTGCAGAAGCGGCACGCACCAAAGGCCCCCTTGTGTAAAGGGGGCTGTCGAGCGAAGCGAAACTGGGGGATTGTCGGTTACCGGACAACCCCTCCGTCGGGGCGTTAAGAAAACATGCCGGTGGCATGTTTTTAGCCACGATCTCGGCGGCTATGCCGCCGTAGCTGCCACCTCCCCTTACACAGGGGAGACTTTGGATGATGTGCTCCCACAATTCGATCCATGCCGCCATCGGCGGCACACCGAAGCTCTTCACTGCGCCCCGTCAGGGGTGCTTTCGTTCCACCCGTAAATTTTAATGAGCCGCTGGCTGGTGTAATAATACGCGCCTGCGGGGAAGTCCGTATAATTGGTGGTGTTGGAGCACAGCAGATAGTCCACCGTCTGACCCGCCTCGTCCCGGATGATGCTGGAGATCACGGTGGTGTGGTTGTGTCCGCCGTCAGGGCCAAGGATCAGGATATCCCCCACCTCGCCGGTGTAGTAGTTGGCCTCGGTGTCCGCCACCAGACCGTAGCCCTCGTTCTCACGGGCATAGCTGTAGAACCGGCCCACGTTGATCCACGACAGGTCAAGGCTGTTCTGGCCGTACCAGTACCACTTGCTGCCGCCCTGCTCGTCCATGGGAATACCGCCTGCCAGCAGCACCTGTGAGCCGAAGTTCATGCAGTTGCCGCCCACGTCGTCATAGGCATGCCACGCGCTGCTGCGCTGGTGGTCGTACTGCCGCATGTACTGCTCCGCCGCCGCCCGGTC
Organism: uncultured Eubacteriales bacterium; assembly: GCA_900548615.1. Lineage (GTDB taxonomy): Bacteria > Bacillota > Clostridia > Oscillospirales > Oscillospiraceae > Vescimonas. Next base: position 29,307 of record URKW01000007.1, read on the forward strand.
ATAGGGATGGTCGCACGTCAGCGTCACCTGCACCGTCTCCTGCCGCTGGAGCTGCCGCCGTTCGATGGCACGCAGCAGCTGCTGGAGCTGTCCGTCCTCCTCCTTGCCCTCCTGATAGGTCAGGCTGAAATAAGGGTTGTCGTCAGCCTCGTGGTGCTTGATGAGCCAGCCGTCCCCCTCCGGCACCAGCTCGAAGATGTGGGGCACGTCATAGAGCTTGCTGTCCACCTCCGGCGTGGCGGCAAAGTGCATCACCGCCGACTCGTCGGCCTCGATATGTATCTGCCCCTCCACGGCGTCCTCCTCGGTGGAGGGCTCCGCCTTGGTGACGGTCAGCACATAGTCCACGTCCTTCATCCGCAGGTCGATCAGCGCCCGGGCTCGGATGGCGTTCAGGGTGCGGATGGACGCCTGATGCATGGCGGCGTCCTCCTCATCGGAAAACAACGCCGTCAGTTGAGGCTCGTCAAACAGGGCGATATCGGTGTACCAGTCGGTCAGCAGCCGGGTCATCAGCTGCTTCTGCGTCTCCGTCACCAGTCCCTCCGGATCTTCCACCCGTCCGCTGACGGAGGTGGAAAAGCCGTCGTCCGGCGGTGCGGTCTGCTCCTCCTGCCCCTGGTTCGTCTGTGTCTGGCCGTTCTCCGCCGGAGAATTGTCCGGCTGCTGGCCGCAGGCGGTCAGCAGCATACAAAGCGCCAGCAACAGGGCGAAAAGCTTTCGTTTCATAAAAAACCCTCCCAAGATGCGACTGTGCGGCACCCCGGGGTAGGGTGTCGCACAGCTTTGTTTTTATTTTGCGTATTCCACGACCTTGGTCTCACGCAGCACGTGAACCTTGATCTGGCCGGGGTACTCCAGCTCGTTTTCGATGCGCTTGGCAAGCTCGCGGGCCAGAATGACCATCTGATCCTCGTTGACCTGCTCCGGCTTCACCATCACGCGCACCTCGCGGCCCGCCTGAATGGCATAGCTTTTCTCCACGCCGGGATAGGAGCTGGTGATCTCCTCCAGCTTCTGCAAACGCTTGATGTAATTCTCAAGGTTTTCGCGGCGTGCGCCGGGACGGGCGGCAGAGATAGCGTCGGCCGCCTGCACCAGGCAGGCCACCAGCGTCTTGCACTCCACGTCGCCGTGATGAGCCTGAATGGCGTGGACGATCTCTTCCTTCTCCTTGTACTTCCGGGCATACTCCACGCCCAGAGACACATGGGTGCCCTCAAACTCGTGATCCAGAGCCTTGCCGATATCGTGCAGCAGACCTGCCCGCTTGGCGGCGTGAACATCGGCGCCCAGCTCGGCGGCCATCATGCCGGCGATATGGGACACCTCGATCGAGTGCTGCAGCACATTCTGGCCGTAGCTGGTACGGTAGTGGAGACGGCCCAGCAGCTTCTGCAATTCGGGATGCAGGCCGCGGACGCCGGTCTCCAGCACAGCGCGTTCGCCCTCGGAGCGGATGACGGCATCCACCTCCCGCTTGGCCTTCTCCACCATCTCCTCGATATGGGTGGGATGGATGCGGCCGTCGGCGATCAGCTTTTCCAGCGCAAGGCGCGCCACCTCGCGGCGTACCGGCTCGAAGCAGGACACCGTGATGGCTTCAGGCGTATCGTCGATGATCAGGTCTGCGCCGGTCAGCGTCTCGATGGCGCGGATGTTGCGGCCCTCGCGGCCGATGATGCGGCCCTTCATCTCGTCATTGGGCAGGGGCACCACACTGACGGTGATCTCGGCCACATGGTCGGCGGCGCAGCGCTGGATAGCGGTGGCCACGATCTCACGGGCGCGGGTGTCGGCTTCTTCCTTGGCGCGGGCTTCGATCTCCTTGATCTTCAGGGCAGTCTCGTGGGTAACCTCAGACTCCACCTGCGCGATCAGGTACTGCTTGGCTTCCTCGGCGGTAAAGCCGGAGATGCGCTCCAGCATTTCCGTCTGGCTGCGCTTGATGAGCTTGATCTCCTCCTGCTCGCGGTCAGCGGCGGCATGCTTGGCAGCCAGCGCTTCTTCCTTTTTCTCGATCTGCTCGGTCTTGTGATCGAGGTTTTCTTCCTTCTGCTGCAAACGGCGCTCCTGCTTCTGCAGGTCGGCGCGGCGTTCCTTGACTTCCTTCTCGTATTCGTTTCTGGAGCGCAGGATCTCCTCCTTCGCTTCCACCAATGCTTCGCGTTTCTTACTCTCGCCATTCTTGATGGCTTCGTTGACGATGCGCAGCGCTTCCTGTTCGGCATCCTGGATCTTGCCCTGGTCACGCTTCTGCTTCTGCCGTTGGATCAGAATACAAGTGAGGAGGCCAAGAACAAACGCAACAACGACCATTATCGCCGCGTATACGATTTTGATCATGGTTTCCTCCTGTAAAAATGGTGTATCCGGGCGTTTGTCTCCGTCCAGTGGGATGATGACTGCCCATAGAAAACAATCGAACGAAACCCCTATATCGCCCGATAATAATCCTTCATAATTCTACCCTCATTACGGTAAACTGTCAAGAAGAAAAACATACTGTTGTGAAAAATTTGTCCGCACGGGAAAAACATTTTGTCGAATGTGCCTATAGCCTTACGTATTCCGACCGGACGTACCCCGCCAGATTCCCGTAGCCCATGCTGTACCAGCCGTCTGTCTGGCCGTACACCGTCAGCTGAGCCTCATGGGGGACGCTGCCCACCACCTGCCCGCTCATGGCCGGATAGGCCCGCACGTTCAGGGCGTCCCGCTCCGTGACCACTGTGCCCGTTCGGGGCGTCATGGGATAGATAAAGGGCAGGGCGAAGTACTCTGCCAGCGACCGGGACAGGTTTTCCGCGATGTTCTGCACGTTGTCCTGTATCCACACCGCGTCGGCGGTGTTGTCGTGATAGCCGATCTCCAGCAGCACCGACGGCGGCTTGGGCTGCCGCACCTCGCCCAGTGCCGTGGTGGCGCGGGCCGTCACCAGCGAGGGCAGCGGGTAAATTTCCTTCAGGTTCTCCACGAAGATGTTGGCCGCCCGCCTGCCGTTGGCGCTGGTGGGGTAGTAAAAGGCGATAATGCCCCGCTGCCGTCCCTCGGTGGAGCCGTCGCCGCTGGCGTTGGAGTGCAGCGCCAGATAGAAGTCGTAGCTCCCCCGCGCCGCCTGGGCGATGGAGGACGCGGCGGTCATATCCGGCGTGTTGCGGGTAAAGCGGATGGTGTTGGCCCGCAGATACGGCTCCATGGCGTCGGCGATCCGGTTCATCCAGTATTCCTCGCTGCCGGAGCCGGTGATGTACGGATTATATTCCTGTGTACTTGGGTATTGCTTGTGTAGTAGTCTGTTTTTACGCGCCCAGCAGCTTACCCCACGTCACCGCGCCGACCACACCGTCGGCGGTCAGACCGTGCTTCCGCTGGTACTCCTTCACGGCAATATCTGTGCCGCTACCGAAATCGCCATCAGCACCAGCCGCGCCGCAGGAGCAGCCGTTGCCGATCAGCAGAATTTGCAGCGCCTTCACGTCGTTTCCATCCTTGACGCCCTTTTTCAGCTGGCGAAGCTTGGGGGACACAAACACATCTTCCGTCTCCTCCTTCGGGATCTCCACGCCGTCATACAGCGGCATACCATAGCCCAGAATCCACGCATAATTGCGAGGATATTCCTTCTTGCACACGCTGCCGCCGTTGGACACAACACCCGTGGTAGGGTTGGTGTTGCCCTCAACTGTGGTAATGGTCGTGTCCGTGACGCCAACCACAATGCCGGTATGAGCATGAACATACTTCTTGCTGGAGAAGATAATCTGCGCACCGACCTGCGGCGTTTTCGACCATCGACCCGCAGCCTTGTAATAGTTCGCAACATGCTCACAGTTGTAGCCCTTGCTCTTCACCGGATAGCACAGCATCCTCCGGGCATTTGCCACACCAAAGCACTTCAGGTGAATGTCCGTCACGAACGTACAGCACCACGGCTGGCCCTGCACCTTTGCGTCGTACAGATCTGTCGCGTCCACGTCACGGGCATATTTCGTCCAGTTTCCCCAGCCCTTTACACTGGGATCATCCAAAGCATCGCCATTGTCCTTTTCGCACTGGCCGACTTCCGCCAGCGCGGCCGCAACAACTCTTTCAATGTCCGTCATTTTCTCGACCTCCCTGAAATCGTTCTTTCCGTTCATGGCCAGCATCACGGGGTAGTCCGTCAGCATGTAATCCTGGTCACACACCACACCGGCCACCTTGTTTTCCCGCAGCTTGTTGGTTTCGCCGCCGAACTGCCACAGGCCGAAGTCCCGGCCATAGCGGCAAGCCTCGTTCCACTCTGCCACCCAGTGGGCATATCTGAACAGCTGCTCGTCGTGCATATAGCCCTCGAACATGGCGCGGGAGGAGTAGATGCCCACCCATGCGCCGCGCTTCTCCAGCGCCTCACAGAAGGCTAGCACAATGGCCGTCAGCGCGTCCTTGCCCAGCGCCAGCATCTCCTTGTGTTCCACGTCCATGTACACCGGCAGCGTAAACTTCTTCCCGGCAAGGCAGTTGTCGAAGAAATACGCCGCCTCCTGCTCCGCCTGCTCCACGGTCAGCGCCTTGCTGAACCAGTAGCAACCCACGTCAATGCCGCGCTTGACGCACTCCTCATAGTTCCGCTGGAACTGCTTATTGGTGTAAAGGCCGTTGTTACCCCCGCCGCCCTTCAGGACGGCGAAGGTAACACCCTCGGCTTTATCCCAATCGAACACGCCCTGCGCGTCCGAAATGTCAATGCCGAACCGCATGGCTCACTCCTCCAGCTCAGGCAGACCGGCCAGAGAGGTCAGCAGGCTCAGGATGCCCGCCAGCACGGCGGCGCTGCCAACGGCAACCCAGTTGACTTCTGCCATGACGGCGGTGGTGCCGATGGTGGCAACAGCAGTCTGTGCCACGGTCTTGATGGCGCGGATGCCCGCCGCCTTGATCCAGTTCTTCCAGTTTCTCATGATGTAGTCCTTTCTGGCCTAATTGGCCTGTCCGTTGTTGTGTATGCTGCTTTCCAAATCCGTAATACGGTGATTGGCTACTTTCTGCCGCTCGTCCAGCAGCGCCACGCTCTCCTCCAGCGCATAGGTGCGCTCCACCAGATTGTTGTGCTTGCTGACCTTCTGCTCCAACTGCTCCAACCGGTAAATCACCAGCGCGGTGCTCTTGCGGTTGGCAAGGTAGCTGCCAGCCAGCGTGCCCACAAGACCCAGCAGCGCCACAATGATGGCTTCTGTCATGTGACCTCCTCCCATCCATATACACCCGGCTCCCACACGTTGTTGTCACAGGTGCTGCGCCATGTTTTGCCGCCGTGTGTCACCTTGTCGCCTG
>URKW01000008.1 GCA_900548615.1 uncultured Eubacteriales bacterium
TGACGGTGGTGACGGGGGGCAGCAGCAGACGATCGCCCACCACCGCCATGTTGATGATGCACTCATTGCGCGACAGCATGCGCTGAGCGTGGGCGCCGATATAGCGGGAAAGCGCATCGTTCACGGCGTCGCACACCACAAGGTTGATACGGGCTCTGGACGCGATCTCCCACTGCAGGCCCTCCTGCTTTGACGGATGGGCGCGGTTGGCGGCCCGATTGGCCCGGTCACGCTGGGCCTTGCAGGCGGACGCGGAGAACTCCGGCTGATGCAGCAGCGCCACCCGCCACGAAAACACGCCCTCGATCCGGCAGATCCGGGCGGTCTCATCGCAGAGGAACGTCCATTGAACGCCCGACGCGGTCTCTATGGCGGTGCAGACTGTCTCGTAGTCGAAAGCCCGAGGAAGGGGGAAGGTGTAGTATTGGGTCGACTCCCGGCGCAAACGTTTTTCCTTGCATTCAAGGCAGACCAGCACACCGGCAAGAAGCACACAGACACCGACTGCCATGGCGGTTTCCCGCCAGCTGCCGTCCACGGCAAAGGCGATAGCCAGAATAAGACTGAACAGGGGCGGCAGAAGCAGCAGCCCCTGCGCCAGTCCGAAGCGCTTGGCCGCCCGGATGTCCCGGCGGAATTCTTCCGGGCCGGGCATCATTTGCCGCCTCGCAGTTGGATGATCTGGTCACGCAGCAGCGCGGCGTACTCGAATTCCAGAATTTTGCTGGCGGCCTTCATTTCCTTTTCCAGACGGGCGATGGTCTCGGCCCGCTCCCGGTCGCTGAGCTTCTTCTTGGAGAGCTGGGACGCCTCCTCGGCGCTGTGGCTGATCTCCACCATCTCCCGCACGCTCTTGCGGATGCTGCGGGGCGTGATGCCGTGGGCCTTGTTGAAGTCGTCCTGTAATTTCCGGCGGCGCTCCGTCTCGTCCATGGCGGCCCGCATGGAGGGCGTCACCGTGTCGGCGTAGAGGATCACCAGACCCTCAGCGTTGCGGGCGGCGCGGCCAATGGTCTGGATCAGGCTGGTCTCGCTGCGGAGAAAGCCCTCCTTGTCCGCGTCCAGTATGGCTACCAGACTGACCTCCGGCAGATCGAGGCCCTCACGCAGCAGGTTGATGCCCACCAGCACATCGAACTCGCCCAGTCGCAGGTCGCGGATGATCTCCATCCGCTCCAGCGCCGCCACGTCGGAATGCATGTACCGCACCCGGATGCCGTTTTGACGGAAGTGGGCGGTCAAATCCTCCGCCATCCGCTTGGTGAGGGTGGTCACCAGCACACGCTCGTTCCGCTCCGCACGGGCGCGGATCTCGGCGGACAGGTCGTCGATCTGGCCTACCACGGGCCGCAGCTCGATGCGGGGGTCTAACAGTCCTGTGGGGCGGATCACCTGCTCCACCACCTGGTCGGCGTGCTGCCGCTCGTACTCGCCGGGGGTGGCGGAGACGTAGATGGCCTGATGGAAGCGCTCCTCGAACTCCTCGAATTTCAGAGGGCGGTTATCGAAAGCGCAGGGCAGGCGGAAGCCGTAGCGCACCAGACTCTCCTTGCGGGCACGGTCGCCGTTGTACATGGCACGTACCTGGGGCAGCGTTACGTGGCTCTCGTCCACGAACAGCAGGAAGTCGTCGGGGAAGAAGTCCAGCAGCGTCATGGGCGGCGACCCGGCGGGCCGCTGGGAGATGATGCGGGAGTAGTTCTCGATGCCGGAGCAGTAGCCTAGCTCGGTCATCATCTCCATGTCGTATTCCGTCCGCTGGCGCAGACGCTGGGCCTCCACCAGCATGTTGTTTTCCTCGAAGAAATGCAGCCGCTCCGCCAGCTCCTTTTTGATCTGGGCCATGGCGGCGTCCATCTTGTCCTTTGGGGTCACGTAGTGGCTGGCGGGATAGATGGCCACGTGGTTCAGGGTCTTCATGGCAGCGCCGGTGATGGGGTGGAACTCGGTGATGCGGTCGATCTCGTCGCCGAAGAACTCCACGCGGATGGCACGATCCTTATAGTAAGCGGGGTACAGCTCCACCGTGTCGCCCCGAACGCGGAACACGTTGCGCTGGAAGGCCACGTCGTTGCGCTCGTACCGGTCCTCCACCAGACGGCGCAGCAGCTCGTCCCGATCCATGGTCATGCCGGTGCGCAGGGAGATCATCATGCGGGCGAAGTCGTCCGGCTCGCCCAGACCGTAGATACAGCTGACGGAGGACACCACGATCACGTCACGCCGCTCCAGCAGGGCGCAGGTGGCGCTGAGCCGCAGGCGGTCGATCTCCTCGTTGGTGGAGGCGTCCTTCTCAATATAGGTGTCGGTGTGGGGGATATAGGCCTCCGGCTGGTAGTAGTCGTAGTAGGAGACAAAGTACTCCACGGCGTTTTCCGGGAAGAACTCCCGGAACTCCTCGCACAGCTGGGCGGCCAGCGTCTTGTTGTGGGCCAGCACCAGCGTGGGGCGCTGCACCTGCTCGATGACCTTGGCCATGGTGTAGGTCTTGCCGGAGCCGGTGACGCCCTTGAGCACCTGTTCCCGCAGGCCCAGATCCACGCCCTGAGCCAGCTTTTCGATGGCCTGAGGCTGGTCGCCGGCGGGGGAGTATTCGGAATGGACTTTGAATTGAGGCATAGGGGTTCTCCTTTGGAGTGTTTCGCTCTCCGGAGCGACCTACTTTTGTCAACAGTGACAAAAGTAGGCAAAAACACCGGAAGGAACCTCCGGTTCCTTCACCTCCGGGCGCGCTATAATGTGTACAAAATTGTCAGTGTTTGCCGCACGATCACAGAGGATTGCCTTTTTCGATTCGTAAAAGAATCGTCTCTGCACCAGCGCCGCTACCGCTAATGCAGTGCGGAAAAGTCATTTTTGCATTCACCGTGCGGTGGGGTGAGGGCACCCTACCCTACGCAATTCTACCGTAACCGTTTCGTAGGGCGGCCTGCCCTCAGGCCGCCGCGTACAGCGCATCAATTTCTACCATTGATAACGCCAGCGGCAGCGGCGCAAAACGGAAGTCAATGCGTCATACGAAACGACAACAGCGGTGTCCTGTGAACGCGTGGTATAAGGCATCATATCTGTAAAAGGCATAGCGTGCGCGGATTCTTAAACCGCAGGTTTAAGTGGCGGTTTTGGGTACTTTTGTCGCCACGGACAAAAGTACCTCGTCCCCGAGGGGACGAAACTCCCCCAAAAATTAAAGTAAATACCCACTCTGGTTCATACTGACAAAATCATTGTCCGCCACGATGATGTGGTCAAGCAATCGGATATCCATGGTTTTCAGCGCGTCGCGCACCCACAGCGTCACCGCCCGATCGCTTTCCGATGGCAGCGCCACGCCGCTGGGGTGGTTGTGTGCCAGCACCACGGCGCTGGCACCGGACAACAGGGCGTTTTCCACCACCTGCCGCACGGAAAGTGCCGTACAGTCGGCGCTGCCCTGAGACAGCTTCTTGCAGCTCAGCAGCTTGCCCTTTCCGTCCAGACATGCCTGATACAGCAGCTCCTGCCGCTCATGCCCCAGCAGCTCCAGAAAGTAGCGGCCGCATTTGTCCACACTGTTCAGCACCCGCTCCTTTCCGCTGCTGCGCATGGCCCGCTTCTGCACCTGCGGCAGCAGCGTCAGGAACAGCGCCGCGCTTTCGCCCACGCCGTCCACCTTGGCCAGCTCCTCCAGCGGGGCGCTGAACACATTTTGCAGCGAGCCAAATTTTTGCAGCAGCCGGTGCGCGATCTCGTTGGTGTCCTTCCGGGGGATGGCGTAGTACAGCAGCAGCTCCAGCACCTCGTGGTCGGCAAAGCCGTCCAGTCCCTGCCGGCGGAACTGCTCCTTTTTCCGGGCGCGGTGTCCGTCGTGCAGTCCCATGGTGCGACCCCCCTTCCTTGTTGAGTGCGGTTTTTATCAACTATACAGTATACCACACTGCGTTTTCCGACACAAGGCGTATTTATAAAACATTTTTTCGACTGCGATAAAAAAGATGCCCATCGCTCTTGACAAGCCCTTTATTTTGACATACTATAGCATAAGATGAATGTTCACCGGTAGGTAAGGCTACCGCAGGGATATGGACTGCTGCCGCGAAATGGTGGAGACACCACGAGAGGGTTTGAACAGGCGATATCGAAACCAAGGTATCATCTAACGCAGTTTCACCGCCCGGCGATGCTAAAGCTTGTAACGGTAGGGCAAGAAGCATCCCCATAGGCTTGCTTCCCGCTTTCACCGCAGCGCCTGCCGCGCTGGGGTGTTTTTTTGTGCCCGAAGCAGTGGGCGAACCATGGAAAGGAGGAACGCGGCATGATCGATTTGGAAAACAAAATGGATGCATTGCTGGACGAGATCAGGGAGATGATCCGGGAGAAACGCTATGCCGACCTGCGTGACATGTTCCTGCCCATGGAGAGTGCGGATATCGCCCAGATCCTGGAAGAGGCCGGGCCTGAGGTCATGCCGCTGCTGTACCGGCTGCTGCCCAAGGAGACGGCGGCGGAGGTATTCGTGGAGCTGGAGAGCGAGAGTCAGGAGATGCTCATCAACGGCTTTTCCAACACCGAGCTGAAGGAAGTGCTGGACGAGCTGTATCTGGACGACGCCGTGGACATCGTGGAGGAGATGCCCGCCAGCGTGGTGATCCGCATTCTGGATAAGGCCACGCCGGAGATGCGCAAGTCTATCAATGAAATTCTGAAATACCCGGAGGACAGCGCCGGTTCCATCATGAACATGGAATTCCTGTCCCTGAAGAAGGATATGACGGTGGCGGACGCCTTCAAGCGCATCCGCCGCATCGGCGGCGAGCTGGAGACCATCAACATCCTGTACGTCACCGATCCCACCCGCCGCCTGCTGGGCGTGCTGTCCGTCCGCGACCTGCTGCTGGCGGACGAGGACGATCTCATCGAGGATATCATGGATCCGGACGTGGTGTGGGCCAAGACCACCGACGATAAGGAGGACGTGGCTCAGGCGCTGAGCAAGTACGACTTCCTCGCCATGCCCATTGTGGATCTGGAGAAGCGGCTGGTGGGTATCGTCACCGTCGACGACGCTATGGACGTTATCGAGGAGGAGACCACCGAGGACTTCGAGAAGATGGCCGCTATGCTGCCCTCCGACAAGCCCTATCTCCGTGCCGGCGTGTTCGACACGTGGAAGGCCCGTATGCCGTGGCTGCTGATCCTGATGCTGTCGGCCACCTTTACCGGCATGATTTTGAACCATTACGAAAACGCGCTGGCGGCCTGTCTGGTGCTGAACGCCTATATCCCCATGCTGTCGGGCACCGGCGGCAACTCCGGTACGCAGGCGTCGGTGGCGGTGATCCGCGCCCTGAGTCTGGGCGAGGTGGACTTCTCCGACGTGCTGGCGGTGCTGTGGAAGGAGGTCCGCGTGGCCTTCCTGTGCGGCGCGGCGCTGGCCGCCGCCAACTTTGTGAAAATGCAGCTGGTGGACAGGGCGCTGCTGGGCAACAGTGAGGTCACCATGGCGGTGTGCCTGGTGGTGTGCCTGACGGTGATGTTCGTGGTGATCTTCGCCAAGTGCGTGGGCTGCTCGCTGCCGCTGCTGGCGGAGAAGATCGGCCTTGACCCGGCGGTGATGGCCAGCCCGTTTATCACCACCATCGTGGACGCCACCAGCCTGCTGATCTATTTCGCGCTGGCGTCGGCGATTTTGGGGATATAAAAACTGGCGAAAAGTCTTACAATTTCAAAAATTTTCAACTGCATATTCCCGATTCTGGCGGACACACTATGGTCAGGCAAACGGAAAGCCACGCTTTCCGCGCCTGACCTTACTTTTTTATTCGGGAGGAAACCACAATGAGCAATTACGAAAAGTGCGGCTGCACCAACGACGGCTGCCAGTGCACCCCCAACAGCGCCATCAACTGCACCGTGACCAGCTGCGCCCACCACTGCAAGGACGTGGATCGCTGCGGCCTGAACTCCATTCAGGTGGGCACCCATGAGACCAATCCCTCCATGGATCAGTGCACCGACTGCCAGAGCTTCCGCAAGATGTAACGCCGCACTGTCGTGCGCGAAAAGACCGCCTTTCGGCGGTCTTACATAGCGGGAGGTGGGAAAGCATGAACCAAAAAGCGAAGCTGGGGGTTTCCGGCGCGGCGGCGGGGCTGGTGAACGGACTGTTCGGCGGTGGCGGCGGCATGGTGATGGCGCCGCTGCTGACGGGCTGGTGCGGCTTGGAGCAGAAGCGGGCGCTGGCCACCTGCGTGGGGGTGATATTGCCCTTCTGCGTGCTGTCGGCGGCTATTTACGTGCTGCGGGGCGGCTTTGACTGGCTGGGGGGGGGGGCGCCGCCCGCTCGTGCGCTGCCGTACCTGATAGGCGGCGGCATCGGCGGTGCGCTGGGCGGGCTGCTGTTCCGCAAGGTCAGCGCCGGGGTGCTGCGGAAGCTCTTCGCCCTGTTCCTGCTGTACGGCGGCGTGAGGTATCTGCTGTGACGGAGTGGGTGCTGCCGCTGGCGGTGGGGACGGCCACCGGTATCCTGTCGGCCTGGGGGGTGGGCGGCGGAACGCTGCTTCTGCTGGTGATGACGCTGTTTCTGGGGGTGGATCAGCGCACGGCCCAGGGCATCAATCTGCTGTATTTTCTGCCCACCGCCGGGGCGGGACTGCTGTTCCACCGGAAAGCGGGGATGCTGGACAAACAGGCGCTGCGGCAGGCCATCCCGTGGGGCGTGGCGACGGCGGCGCTGGGCGCGTGGTGCGCCACTGCCATGGATACGGAGCTGCTGCGCAGGCCGTTCGGGGTATATCTGCTGGTGATGGGCGTGATAACGCTGATAAAAAAGCCTGAACCATAACGGTTCAGGCTTTTTTATCAGTCGTTGCTTGCCCGCAGGACGACGTCCACGTTGAGGGTCTGTCCGCCGCGGGAGAGGGTCAGGGTCATGGTCTCGCCGGCAATGTGGGTGCGGCGCACCGCCATCAGATCGTCGGTGGTGGCCGTGCTGTGGCCGTCCACCGCCACGATCACGTCGCCCGCCTGCACGCCGGCCTCCTGCGCCGACGTACCATCGGTGACGTCTACCACCTGTACATAGGTGCCGCCGTCGTCATTCTCATAGGTGGCCACCATGATCCCCAGCGTGGGCACGCCGTGGAACCTTCCGGTGGCGATGATATCGTTGACCACGTAGCACACGTGGGAAATGGGCAGTGCGAAGCCCAGCCCCTCCACCGACGCCTCGTCGGCGCCGCCGGTGCCGCTCATTTTCAGGGTGTTGATGCCGATGACCTGTCCGAAACGGCTGATGAGCGGGCCGCCGGAGTTGCCGTTATTCAGCGCGGCGGTGGTCTGGATCACATTCAGGGTGCGGCCGTCCAGCTGCACATCCCGGTCAACAGCGGAGATGATGCCCTCCGTCAGGGTGCAGCGCAGCTCGATGCCCAGCGGGTTGCCGATGGCGTATACCTGCTCGCCCACCATGGTCAGGTCGCTGTTGCCGAACTCCGCTACCGGCAGATCCTCCGCGTCCACCAGCTTCAGCACGGCGATATCCTCGTCCGCGTCATAGCCCACCAGCAGCGCGTCATAGGTGTCGCCGGTATCCAGCGCCACCCAGCAGGAAGCGCCGCCGGAGATCACGTGGGCGTTGGTGACCACATAACCGTCAGCCGTCATGATGACGCCGGTGCCCACGGAGGCGCTGTCATCCCCCTGATCGGCCACCACCATCACCACGGCGGGGTTCACCCTGGCAAAGACCTCCGTGGCCGTCAGCTCGTCGCCGAAGGTGTCCAGCACCGCCATCCGCAGCGTGGGGTCGTAGCCGTCCACTTTGGGAATGGTGGTGTGGTGGTCGGCGTAGATATCCGTGATGCTGCTGGCGTCGTCGCTGCCGTCGCCAGCGCTGCTGTCACCGTCATAGACGGGGCCGTTCGTCCCGCCGCCCAGCAGCGCGGCAAGGATCAGCACCACCGCCAGAGCGCCCATAACGCCCAGAAAGATCCACAGGCCGCGGCGCTTTTTCTTCTGGGGCACGGTCTGCTGGGGCGGTGCGGGGCGGACGCATTCCGGAAGCGGCTGGCGGTGCACGTAGTAATCTACCACCTCGTTCCCCTGCCGGGGCGTATACCAGCCTACCACCTCTTGTGGTTCGTTTCTATCTCTCAGTTCATCCATGTTCTATTCCCTTTCAGGTGTTGTGGGGTGAAGTCAATTGCAGCGTGAAGTCAAAGGAGGTCAGGCCGTTTTCACTGGTGACGGAGATATGCTCCTTGTGCTGGGCCAGAATGGTTTTCACCACGTACAGGCCCAGACCGTAGCCGTCCTTGTCCTCGCTGCGGGATTTGTCGGATTTGTGGAAGCGCTCGAACAGCAGGGGGATCTCCTCCGGCGCGATGGTGGCGCCGTGGTTGCGGACGGAGATGATGGCCTTTTCGTCGTTGGTGGCCAGCCCCAGATACAGCGCGGTATGGGGCGTGGCGAACTTGGCGGCGTTTTCCAGCAGGTTGTAGATCACCTGCGTGATGAGATCCCGGTCGCCCTGCACCATGGTGGGGTCGTCGGGAATGTTGGTCTCTACGTCCAGTCCCCGGTCGTTGATCTTCTGCTCCATGCTGAGAAGGGCGATACGCATGACCTCGCAGATATCGAAGTCCTCCTTCTTCATCTCCTTGGACTGGATCTGGGAGATATCCAGCATGCGGCGCACCAGACGGCTCAGGCGGCGGCTCTCGTCAGAGATGATCTGTAGATAGTGCCGCTCCCGCTCCGGCGGGATGGTGCCGTCCAGAATACCGTCGGTGTAGCCGGCGATGGTGGTCATGGGGGTTTTCAGCTCGTGGGACACATTGGCGATAAAGTCCCGGCGCTGACGCTCCGTCTCCGCCAGCGAGTCCGCCATGGCGTTGAAGGACTGGGCCAGCTCACCGATCTCGTCGCTGCGGTCCAGCTCGGGGATGCGCACGTCGAAATCACCGGCGGCATAGGCGCGGGTGGCCTGCACCATGTCGGTGATGGGCTTGATCTGCCGCATGGAGGTGACGGAGCTGGCAAGGAACGAGATCAGCAGAATGATGGCGGAGGTCATCAGGAACATGCCGATGAAGGAACGCCACACCTGCATGATCTCCGACTCGTCCATCACTGCCAGCACGATACCCACCAGCTGACTTTCGCTGCTGAGAACGGGAACGGCCACGGCGAACTTCTTGACGCTGTAGGTGCCGTTGATGTTGCTGCGGCCCTGATACAGCGCCTTTTCCCCCAGAATGTCGTCCACGATATTCTGGGGGATGGTGATGCTGCGGCCCACCAGCTCCTCGTCGGTGGTCAGCAGCACGTTGCCCTGGGCCGAGCAGATGAGGAAGTCCACATCCGTCATGCGGGACGCCATGTCCGCCAGCTTCCGCAATGCGGTGCCCTCGTCGATGCTGGCGTCTCCGGCGGCGGCAAAGTAGTCGGCGGACACCTGGGCGATCAGCTCGGCGCGGGTGCGCATCTCGCCCCGCTTGTCCGCCGTGGTGGTGCCGTAGCTGAGGGTAAAGAAGCTGACGCCCAACAGCAGCAGCGTCAGCAGCACCATACCGGCGGTCAGCGCGAACTGATGCCAGTAGAGACTGTTAAATCTCCGTTTGAACTGCTCGATCATGACGGCTGCTTCACTTCAAACTTATAGCCTACGCCCCACACGGTTTTCAGCGCCCACTGGTCGGAGACGTTTTCCACCTTTTCCCGCAGACGCTTGATGTGCACGTCCACGGTGCGGCTGTCGCCAAAGTAGTCGAAGCCCCACACCTCGTCCAGCAGCTGGTTGCGGGTGTACACCCGGTTGGGGGTCACGGCCAGATGGTAGAGCAGCTCCAGCTCTTTGGGCGGTGTGTCCACCTTTTTGCCGTCCACCACCAGCTCGTAGCTGTCCAGATCGATCACCAGCTTGTCGTATACCAGACGCTTGCGGGTGTCGTCGGGGATCTCGCTGCGGCGCAGCACGGCGTTGATGCGGGCCATCAGCTCCTTCATCTCAAAGGGCTTTACCAGATAGTCGTCGGCGCCCATCTCAAGGCCGGTGATCCGGTCGGTAACGTCGCCCTTGGCGGTCAGCATGATGATGGGGGTCTTGCCCTTTTCCCGGATGTGGGCGCACACGGCCCAGCCGTCCATCACCGGCAGCATGATATCCAGCAGCACCATGTCCGGAGCCTTGGCGTCGTATTCCTCCACGGCCTTGCCGCCGTCGTAGGCGATGCGCACCTCGAAGCCCTCTTTTTCCAGATACATGCGGATCAGGTCGGAAATATTGTGGTCGTCCTCCACCACAAGGATGTTGCGTGCCATATAGATAGCCTCCCAATGTGTCTTTTCTATTGATTATATCGAAGATGTGGGGTCTTTCCTGAACTTTCTGTAAACATGTGCAGGAAATAATAGCATAGTATAGCACATTTTTCAGCCGTTGTACAGTCCGATCGTCACGCCGGTGTAGTACCATTGCAGGATCTCCTGCCAGTTTTTCCCCTCTTTTGCCAGTTCGTTGGCGCCGTACTGGCTCATGCCTACGCCGTGGCCGTAGCCGGTGACGTGGAAGGTGATGGTGTCTCCGGCAGTCTCCACCGTGAAGACGGCGCTGCGCAGGCCGAACAGGCTACGCAGCTCCTTGCCGGTGACGGACACGCCGCCCACCGTGGCGGAGGCCACCCGTCCGGCGTTGGTCAGCAGGATATCCTTCACCCAGCCGCTGCAGTCGCCGGACAGCCGGGCGTCGGCGTGGGCTTTGCAGAAGATGGTGCGGAACTCCTCGGCGGTGAAGGTATTGACGCTGTAATAGTTGGGCACGCTGTCGGCGTCCTCCGGGCTTTTCACGCTGACAAGATACGGCAGCTCCGCCGCCCACACGTCGCCGCTGGCGGCGGTGGCCCCGGCGGAGGAGGAATGGAACACCGCCATGATAGGCGCACCCTCGTACAGCACCACCTGACCGTCAGTGTCCGTCACCGCCTGTTGAATTTTGACCTCGCACTGGTCGAATTTATCGCCCCATTTGGCTCTGGCATCCGTCTCGCTGAGCCACGCCGTACAGCAGGCGGGATCGGTGCACACGTCGGCGTCCGGATGGCTGTCCTTTGGCGCGGACGCCATGCGGTAGTAGAGATAGGTGCGCTCCGCCACCGCCTGCGCTTTCAGGGCCTCGGTCTCAAAGGCGGCGGGCATCTCGCCCCGTACCACCCCCGGCAGATACTCCGCCGCCGTCATGGTCTCCACGGCGCTGCCGTTCCACAGACGCAGGGTGTGGGCGGCGTCGGAGCCGGTGCCGTCCTCCGGTGCGGCCTGCTGGGTTTGGATGGGCTGGGGCGAGGTGTCCTCCTGTGGGGCGGGCTCCTCCGCCCGCAGCCACGGAGGCAGAAACAGCAGCATCAGCAAAAAGAGTCCCGCCGCGATGGTTTGTCTCATGGTCACACTTCCTTTCCACCTGACAGTGTAGGGAAAGGGCGGTGCGAAACCGGGGGAAAACACAGTTGTAACAAGGGTTGCGGAAATATTTAATACTTTTGTAATGGTTCCTTACGATGATTTTTAACAACCGTCGGGTATCTTAATACTTGCAAGAGACAAAAAACTTTTTTCATCAATCTTCCTGCCATAATAAGCCGAAGGCGTTTCGCCTTCGGCTTTATGGTTTTTATTGATCTGGCGAAAAATAACCGCGCAAAAGCGCGGCGGCATGTGGTCATGCCGCCCTACAAACAGGTACGATAGAATAGCGTAGGGGGCGATGCCCACATCGCCCCGCCGTCCACCGCAACTGCCATCGTAATTTGTGCGGGCCTATGTGGGCATCGGCCCCTACGAAGCAACCGACAGCTGCACCGCCGCAAATTCTGCACAACGAACACCCCGTTCATCCTCATGCGAGGGTGGACGGGGTGTTCGTCATTTCATTCAGCAATCGGAGCCTTCGGCCAGAACGGCGTCAAATTCCGTGTACGTGGCCGCCGCGCTGTCAGGGACGGCCACGGTGATGAACCATCCTGCCATATCGTCTGTTACGACTTCCGCGTGGGTCGTTTCCGCAATGTGGACGCACAGGCCCGTGCCGTCGCCGGTGATGGTGTCCACCGCGAAGCGGTATGTGCCGGTGCTGGCTACCACATACACCAGCAGCAGGGTGTTTTCGGAGAAGAACGCCTCGTCATATTTTGCCGTCACCTCATTGAAAGGCGGGACTTCGTCATATGCGAAGGAGAGCATTTCCGGATAGTCCAGAGAATCCTTGAACTGCGTCAATTCCTCCAGCGTGTCAAATTTATAGATGGGAAAATGGAGAACGCTGCTGATGGTCATTCGATCCGCGTTCAACGCGCCGGAATCAAGCGCCTCTGAGCTGGAGACTCTGCTCACGGTGGTGTCGGGCGTCTCCATCCAAGAGGTGTCGATGGGTTTTCCGCCGCAGCCCGCCGCGCTCAGCAGAAGAAGGAAAGCGAAAAGGAAACAGATCAGTTTTTTCATGGGATGTACCTCCTGAAAGTAGTGGGGCATCTATTTATTAAGACGGGAAATTCCTCCAAATTGTTCCGAAAATTTGCGTTTTTTGTGTTTTTCTATTTTCGCAGCTCCTTGAAAAACGCCGATAGCACCGTCTGGCAGTCCTCCGCCAGAATGCCGCCCACCAGCTGGGGGTGGTGGGGGAAGTCCTCCATGAACAGGTTCAGTACGCCGCCGCAGGCGCCCATGGCCCGATCGCGCGCGCCGTAGAACACCCGCCGCACCCGCGCGTTGAGGATGGCTCCGGCGCACATGGGGCACGGCTCCAACGTCACATACAGGTCGCAGTCCTCCAGCCGCCACGAGCCCAGTGCTTCGTTGGCCTGCGCCATGGCCTCCATCTCCGCGTGGGAGGATACCGCCTGCTTTTCCTCCCGCCGGTTGCGGCCCCGGCCGATGATTTTGCCGTCCCGGACGATGACGCAGCCCACCGGCACCTCGCCGTGAGCGGCGGCCTCCCGGGCCAGCGTCAGCGCCTGATTCATATAGTCCTCGTGGGTCATAGGCAGCGCTCCTTTCAAATTTGTGGGTTAAACTGTGGCATATTTGTCCAAACTACTCGTACACTATAAGGCAGGGGAAGCATGGCCGCCCCGCCTCAAACGAGGAGGACATATCATGGCAAAGACGAAAAAGGATATCCTGTGGCCCACCGACAAGGAGCTGCGGCAGGAGCTGGATCAGATCAACCGGCAGCTGAAGGAGGCCTATGAACGGTTCAACTACGCCTGTGAGCCGGAGCTGGTAGAGGCCAGCATTTTCGAGATCAACGCCCTGAAGGCGAAATATGACTATCTGCTGCGGTGCGTCAAGGAGCGCTCCGGCATGCCGGTGAACCGGCGTCCCGCAGCTTCAGCGGCGCAGGAGGCCTGCGTGGCCGCGTCCGCCATGAAGGGAGGGAAGCCATGTCGGTCGTAGAAAAGGTATCGTTGGGGCTGGTGCTGCTGTTCCTGCTGGTGGCCATCTGGCGGCTGTTCAAAACGCCGATGAAGCTGGCGCTGCGGCTGGCAGGCAACACGGCGTTGGGGTTCGGCGCGGTGTGGGCGCTGAACCTCACCACCGCCTACACGGGGCTGAGTCTGGGGTTGAATCTGTTCAACGCATTGACC
Organism: uncultured Eubacteriales bacterium; assembly: GCA_900548615.1. Taxonomy (GTDB): domain Bacteria; phylum Bacillota; class Clostridia; order Oscillospirales; family Oscillospiraceae; genus Vescimonas. Next base: position 13,617 of record URKW01000008.1, read on the forward strand.
GTGGCGATCCTGGGCTTGCCGGGGTTCTGCCTGCTGCTGTTGGTGAAGTGGGTGCTGGGTACATAAGCGACTGGGCGGGGATACCGTCCGAAGCCTCCCCTGTGTAAGGGGAGGTGTCACGGCGTATGCCGTGACGGAGGGGTTGTCCGGTAACCGACAATCCTCCAGTCACCTTCGGTGACAGCCCCTTTACACAAGGGGGCCTTTGGTCGACGCATTGCCATATACGCCATCTCACGGCAGGATACACGTCCTGCCGCTTTTCTTTTTGCGGCAGGCGAACCTTTACACAGCGGGTCTGCTCCATTCGTCGGTGCCGTCCTTCTGCAAGACAAGCTCATACCCACCGCCGGGGCGATTGAAATAGATCTCCGTATCCTCCGGCTCGACGGGGAGGAGAAATGAGCTTTCCGCGCCCCATGCGCTGTTCAAGCCGCCGAAGGTACGATAGAAATTCAGGTAATGGGGTCTCACACCGCCGCCGTCATTCTTGAAGCCCCGGACATATCCCATGGACGACGCCACCTGTACGTCAAGGCGAATCGCCGTTCCGTCCTCCGTGACGGAATAGTCGGTCAAGAGAACGTCCGTCCGTTTCTGCAAGCCCGTTCCGATCAGGAACGCCGCCGCTAAGACGCACACAATGGCGATCACGGCAAATACTGTCTTTTTCACGCTGTCATACCTCCTATGTTTGCTTTTCCCGCACGCAAGCGGTTTACTTCTCCGTCTGCTCCAGATTCCACCCGTACAGAGGATATCTTTGCAAACTGCCGAACAGCTTCTGCTTCAAATCGGGATACCGCTCCTCCAGCGAGACGATCAGCTCCTTCACCTCCTGACGGCGGCTGTGGCCGTCCATGGGGCAGGGGTTGTGAACGATGGGCAGACCCTCCCGCAGCGCCACACGGCGGATATCGTCCTCGTGGCAGTACAGCAGCGGACGAATCTGCGTCACGCCGGTGCGGTCCAGGAACGTCACCGGCGAGAAGCAGCCGATGCGGCCCTCGAACAGCAAATTCATCAGCAGCGTCTCCACCGCGTCGTCGTAGTGGTGGCCCAGCGCGATCTTCAGGATGCCCCGCTCCGTCAGGGCGGTGTTCAGGCTGCCCCGCCGCAGCTTGGCGCACAGGGAGCAGGGGTTCTTCTCCTTCCGCTCCTCGAAGATGATCTGGTACACCGGCACTTGAATGCGGGTGTAGGGCACCTCCAGCTTTTCGCACAGCGCCGCCACGCCGGAGAAGTCCATTCCCGGCATGCCCATCTCCATGGTGATGGCCTCCACCGTGAAGGGGATGGGGTAGAATTTTTGCAGCCGGGCCAGCGATACCAGCGTCAGCAGGCTGTCCTTTCCGCCGCTGACGCCCACGGCAATCCGGTCGCCCGGCTCGATCATGTGATAGTCCTCCACACACCGGCGGACAAGTCCCAGAATATGCTGCATAGAAAGCACCTCCGAAAAGTGAAATTGCAAAATAAGAAAACGAGAGATATCAAGAGAAAATGAGAGAAAAAACGAGATGTTTTTATCGTAAATCAAAATGGTGTTGACATCCCCGCGCCGTTGTGCTATAAATATGCTTGCGCGTTTGGCGCATTTCCTTACGATTTTAGCAAGGGAACACGAAAAAGTAAAGCAAAATACATTATAATAAATTTGGAGGAAAACACCATGTCCACTTTTATGGCAAACAAGGCCAACATCGAGCGCAAGTGGTACGTCGTTGACGCCGCCGGCAAGCCTCTGGGCAAGACCGCCGTCGTCGTGGCCGACCTGCTGCGCGGCAAGGGCAAAGTCACCTATACCCCCCACGCCGACTGCGGCGATAACGTCATCGTTATCAACGCCGGCAAGGCGGTTCTGACCGGCAACAAGCTGGAGCAGAAGTACTATCGCACCCACTCGGGTTGGATCGGCGGTCTGAAGGAGACCAAGTACCGCATCCTGATGCAGGACAAGCCCGAGCTGGCCATGCGCGTGGCCGTCCGCGGCATGATGCCCCGCAACACCGTTACCAAGGACTCCCTGAAGCGCCTGCACGTCTATGCCGGCGACACCCACGAGCATCAGGCACAGAAGCCCGAGCTGGTCAAGTAATTGAAGGAGGAAACGAAGAATGTATCAGTCCAAGAATCCCTACAAGTACGGCACCGGCCGCCGCAAGTCCTCCGTTGCCCGCGTGCATCTGTTTGAGAATGGTTCCGGCAATATCACCATCAACGGCCGCGATATCGACGAGTACTTCGGCCTGGAGACCCTGAAGATGGTCGTCCGTCAGCCCCTGTCCGCCACCGATACCCTGGGCAAGGTGGATATCGTTGCTACCGTGGAAGGCGGCGGCGTTTCCGGTCAGGCCGGCGCCCTGCGTCACGGCATCAGCCGCGCCCTGCTGCTGGTGAACCCCGAGTACCGCGCCATCCTGAAGAAGGCCGGCTTCCTGACCCGCGATCCTCGTATGAAGGAGCGTAAGAAGTACGGCCTCAAGGCCGCCCGCCGCGCTCCCCAGTTCTCCAAGCGCTGAGTTTATACCCTGTTTTCTACAAAGGCTTCTGCTTCGGCAGGAGCCTTTGTTTTTTGGAACTTTTTTGTGCCTGTCGGGCGGCGGGCCACATGGGGCCCGCCCTACGGGGATCCGGCAAGCCGCTGTAGGGCGGGGCCAATGTGCCCCGCCGTGTCATGCCGTCCTCCCTGTCATTCCGAACCAGTGACCGATGTCACTGGTGTGGGAATCCGTAATCCCTTGACAGTGCGGTGGATGCCAAGATGGATGCTACGGCGGCATAGCCGCCGAGATCGGAGGCTAAAAACATGCCGCTGGCATGTTTTCTTAACGCCCCGACGGATTGCCACGCCAGTGTGAGCACCGGCTCGCAATGACAGGCTTTTCAACGATGTCCGCCCCTACGCTCCTTCTCACAAAATTTTCAAAACCATGAGACAAAATCGCCCAAGGTGCGTTATGATAGATGACGGCCGTCAAGAAAACAACTCTCCCAAAGGAAGTGAGCGATTTGACAGAGGAACAGGCCCTGCGGCAGATGAAACAGGGCTCACAGGATGCGCTGGCATGGTTCATCCAACGATACGGTGCGTATGTCAGCACCATTATTCACAACATCATCGGCCAGCGCATGTCCAACGCCGACGTGGAGGAGGTCGCCTCCGACGTGTTTCTGGCCCTGTGGAACAACGCGGGGAAGATCCTGCCCAACGCCGCCCGCTCATGGCTGGCCACGGTGGCCCGGAATACGGCACGCAGCTGTCTGCGCCGGGCGTCGGACACCCTGCCGCTGGACGAGGAGGCGGTTATTGTGGACGACCGAACGCCGGAAGCGACGCTGGAGCGCCGGGAGCAGGCAGTCCGCGTCCGCATGGCGCTGCTGAGCCTGAACCCGGTGGATCGGGAGGTGTTCCTACGGTTCTATTACTACTATCAGAAAACCGCCGATATTGCCGCGGACATGGGGCTGAACGAATCCACCGTCCGCACCAAGCTGAACCGCGGCCGGGCGAAGCTTCGGGACTTTCTGCTGCGGGAGGACAATCATGACGAAACCGAGAAAGGAGGCGCGGCATGGAGTACAATATCTATGATCTGATGGACGAGTTCGCCGACGAGGATATCGAGCTTTCCCCTTACAATGCAGCCGACCTCCGCCGTATAGAGGAGCTGACAATGAAAAAAATTGAGGAACAGCAGGGCAGACGCCCTGCGGCAAAAAAGGCCGGCCGTATCGCAAGAGCATTGCTGGTCGCCGCCGTTGTCACGGCGCTGTGTACCGCCACGGTGGTGGCCGCCAAGCTGGGTGTGGCCGACAGCTTCAAGGGCTATTTCGGCGACCTGACGGCGGAGCAGAAGCAGGTGATGGAGGCGCTGGGCACCACGGACCTGCAGCCTGTCACCAGCAACGGCACTACCATCACGCCGCTGGCGGCTATCTGCGACGAGAACAACTATTACCTCCGCCTGCGCATCGAGGCCCCGGAGGGAACGGAGCTGTACACGTACCAAGAGGGCGAGGGCAACATGCAGCCGTGGAATTATGCGGAAGGGCATGATTTTATCACCAGTGAGGGGTACGATATCCCCGGCGTGAGCTGTAACTTTGACTGGTTTGACGAGACCCCCGGCGACAACGTTGTGGAGGTGGTGGTAAAGCTCAGGTCGTCATATCTGACTACTAGAGACATCGCCGAACTCAAGGAAACGGAGGGTGAGGACTTCACCGTTCTGTCCTTTACGGACGGCAAGTCCAAGCAGCTGCGGTTCCATAACATCTGGTGGAAGCCGTGGAACACGGATCTCCCCTATGAGGTGCTGCTGGAGGGCGACTGGAGCTTTGAGATCGGCCGGAACGCCAAGCCGTCTCCCACGGTCTATGTGGACGCGTCCGGACGAACCACCGAAAGCGAATGGTCGGAGCCGGGATATCCCCTCACGCTGGAATACTTCCGCATTTCGCCTCTGGCCGTGGTGGGTGAGTACAGCTACCCGTATGATGAAACCATCGCCGAGGGCACCAATGTGGGCTACGGTGTGAAGAACTTCGCACTGGTGATGAAGGACGGCAGCGCCGTGGAGATCGGAGCAGACGGCTCTGCTGTACAGGGGCCGGATTATACCTCCATCGACTACTGCTTTGACGCCCCCATCGACGTGACCCAGGTGGATCACATCGTCTTCGGCGACCAGATCATCCCCGTGCCGCAGACGGGGGAGTAAGCGGCGGGACGGAAAAAGAACGGTAGACGGTTGTAGGGGCGCATACCAAAGCCTCCCTTGTGTAAAGGGAGGTGGCAACGCGAAGCGTTGACGGAGGGATTGTCCCGTCACGGTTTATCCCCTCAGTCGGCTTCGCCGACAGCTCCCCTTGCAACAAGGGGAGCCTTGCCCTAACCAACCCTAAACCACAACACCGGGTGGGGTACGCAATGCGTACCCCACCCGGTGTTGTGGTTTTACATAAAAAGCTTCGCAGAATTCGCCGCCGCAGCGGCGAACCTGTTCAATTGTTTTTTGCCGCAGCATGTATGTGGCAAAAAACACTCTGCGCGGAGAGAGTGTTCATTCGCCCACCTTGTGGGCGAATGAATGCGGGTCGGAGCGGATCCTGATTTATCAAAAAAGCGCAGCTTTTTTGATAATGTGAAAAGCGGGAGAGAAAATCACTTCTTCAGATATTCCAGTGCGATGCGGCTCATGGCGGAAACGCCGGAGACCATGACCTTTTCGTCAAACACGATCTTGCCGTTGTGGAGGGACACCGGATTCTCGCCGTGGCCCGCGTCGATCATCATGAAGGCGCAGGGGGTGCCGGTCAGCTTGCCGAAGAAGCTGAAGTCCTCACTGCCGGAGAAGGGCTGGGTGATATGCCGCACGGCGCTTTCGCCCAGCTCGGCAGTAGCGGAGGATTCCACCAGATCAATAAGGGCGCTGTCGTTGTAGGTGGCGGCGTAGCCCTCCTCCAGATTTACCTCGATATCGCAGGCAAAGGCGATGCCGATGCCCTTGCAGATGCGGTTGACCTCCTCAATGGCGGTCTCCCGCACCTCGTCGCCGAAGGTGCGCAGCACGGCAACCATCTTTGCCTCGCCGGCGGTGATGTTCACCGCGTCGCCGCCGGACATGGTGCCCACCGTCAGCACGGCGGTGGCCAGCGGGTCGGTGCGGCGGGAAACCACCGTTTGCAGCACGGTAATGAGATATCCGGCGCAGGCAATGGCGTCATGGGCGGTGTGGGGCGCGGCGCCGTGGCCGCTCTTGCCGTGAACGGTGATGTGCAACAGATCCACCGCGCTGGTGAAGTAGCCCTTGTACAGGTTCAGCGTGCCCACGGTGTCATTCTCGGAGGGGCACACGTGCTGGCCGAAGATGGCGTCCACGTGGGGATTCTCCATGACACCGGCGGCTACCAGCTTCCGTGCGCCGCCGGGCATGGTGTCCTCGCTGGGCTCGAAGATGAACTTCACCGTTCCGGCGAAGCTATCCCGCAGATGGCACAGCGTCTTGGCAAGGCCCAGCAGCATGGTGGCGTGCAGGTCGTGGCCGCAGGCGTGCATCACGCCCTCGTTCTGGCTGGCAAAGGGCAGGCCCGTCTCCTCGTGGACAGGCAGGGCGTCAATGTCGGCCCGGAAGGCCACGCACTTGCCGGGGCCTTTTCCGCCGTGGAGCAGTCCTACCACGGCAGTGGGCAAGGGGGACTGCACCTCGTCCATGCCCATTTTTTCCAACTCAGCGCGGATCAGGGCGCTGGTACGTACCTCAGTCATACCCACCTCGGGGTGGGCGTGGATATCCCGGCGGATAGCCACCAGTTCATCGAAAATGCTCTCGACGTAAGTCTTGATCTCAGACATGATAGAAAGACTCCTTTCAACGGGCTGCGCTTACAGCCACTTGCACATGATGCCCGCCACCAGAACGGAGGTGATGGACACGGTGACCATACCGGCCACCAGCATCTTGGGCATGATCTGCGCGCTGATGTAGGCCTTTTCCTCCTCGGTGGTGCCGGTGCTCTCGGACACCTCGTTGGAGATGATGACCGTTCCGGGGAAGCCGAACAGGCAGGAGCTGCCGATGGCCATGGACATCTGCCAACTGTAGCCGAACAGCTTGCCCACCAGAATGGAGGCAAGGGAGAACGCGATGGTGCCGATGACCACGCAGACCAGCAGGGGAACCACCATGCTGCCCACCATTTCGGGGGTAGCGGAGGCCAGATTGGTGAAGATGGAAAGGGTGATGATGGGCATGACGATGCCGGTGGCGTTGGCCTTGCCCAGCGCGTCCTCATCCAGGAAGCCCAGCTCTTTCAGCAGCACGCCGAAAATCAGGCACCACACCAGCTTGTTCACCGCGTCGTGGAACAGGCTGGACACCCAGGTGGACAGCAGCGCCACCAGAATGACCTTGGCGATGATGGTGTTGGGGGTGTTGTACTTGGCGGGCAGGGCGGGGATCAGCTTCTTGCGGGCGGCAGTCTGGGCGGCATTCACGGGCACCAGCGTCACAGAACCTGCGTCAATGTCCCGCTTCAGGCGCTTGGCCTCGCTCTTCAGGCACAGGGAGGCCACCGGGTAGCCCACGAAGCCCTGGGCGCACATCACCAGCGTGGCGAACACGGCCAGCTCGGGGCGGCTGGCGTTGTTGGCCATCTCGGTCATTTGCAGGGTGGCCACCACGCCGCCGGACAGGATGGGCGCGCCCACCAGAGCGAAGCCGCGGTCAACGATCAGCTGGCCAAGGAAGTACACCGCCACGGAAATGGCGACGCAGGCCAGCGCGGAAATGATGACCGTGCGCCACTGGGCGCCGAAGTCACGCAGCTTGATGGTGGTGCCAAGGTGCACCAGCAGCATGGTCACCAGCAGTCCAGCCATGCTCAACAGCGTGGAATCCGCGAACAGGGTGGACGGGAAGATGTTGGTCCAGAAGCCTGCCAGAAAGACCACAGAGGCCACCAGCAGCATGGAAACGATGGCTTTTGTTTTGGCGGAGATCATGTCTCCGGCGGCGAACACCACGAAGATGACAGCCGCAGAAAGGATTGCAGTCATAATTTTTCTCCTTCTCAAAATGTACAAAGTGTGGATGGGACAAAATGAAAAGCGGCTCCGTCTGAAGGACGAAGCCGCTTGACGCCAATGAAAAATGGGTCTTACGCTTATGTCGATTCAGCCGGTTTACGGTATCGGGAGCAAAAATAGGCATACCAATAAAAGCCCGCAAAGTAGCGAGCCATCTCGGCAAAATAGGAGACCGTATGCAGGCTGTGGGTCTTAGCGGTGTAGTTCATCATCTGACGTGCCATGGTGGTCTCCTTTCCGCCGGGATCGCTCCGGCTGTTGTTTTTTTGTTGGCACTGATTTTAGAACTTTGCACCGCGAAAGTCAACAGCCAATTTATGGATATTTCAGCGGGTACTGACTATAAACTTTGTAGGATTTTCATGAAATTGAACGGAATCTTAACGCGGCCACGCTGTTTGCTAATGGAAGCCATTGTGGAATTTTCTGGAAACCGCCGAAACTCTCCGGAAAAGACGATTTACAAACGCCGTTGTTTCTGGTAGGATAAGCTCACCTGAAAAAACGAGGAGGGCATCCCTATGAAAGACCTGCAAAAGAAGCTGCGCGTGGCGCTGGTACAGGCCACCCCGGTGATGTTCGACAAGGACGCCACCATTGACAAGGTGTGCGCTCAGATCCGCGAGGCCGGACAGAACGGCGCGGAGCTGATTGTGTTCCCCGAATCCCTGATCCCCTGCTATCCCTACGGCCTGACCTACGGCTTTACCGTGGGCAGCCGCACCGAGGAGTGCCGGGACGACTGGAAAATCTACTATGACAACGCCGTTCTCTGCCCCAGCGAGGACACCGACCGCATCGGCGCGGCAGCGAAAGAGGCGGGCGCTTACGTCTCCATCGGCTATACAGAGCGGGGCCGCAACAACGGCACCCTCTACTGCTCTAATATGATCTTCGGGCCGGACGGCAAACTGCTGTGCAACCACCGGAAGCTGAAGCCTACCGGCGCGGAGCGTATCGTCTGGGGCGACGCGGACAGGGACTACTTCCCCACGGTGGACTCCCCCTGGGGCACCATGGGTGCCTTGATCTGCTGGGAGAACTATATGCCGCTGGCCCGTGTGGCACTGTATCAGAAGGGCGTCAGCCTGTATCTGTGCCCCAATACCAACAATAACCCGGAGTGGCACGACACCATCAAGCACATTGCCATTGAGGGCAAGTGCTTCGTGTTCCATGTGAACCAGTACTTCACCAGGGACATGTACCCCACCAGCTACCACGGCCCCGCCGCCGACGAGATTGCCCGCCTGCCCAAAGCGCCCTGCAACGGCGGCAGCGCCATCATTGACCCCTACGGCCACTATGTGACCGATCCGGTGTGGGACTGCGAGACCATCATCTACGCCGACATCAATCCCGACGAGGCTGCCAGAGCCCGCATGGAGTTCGACCCCTGCGGCCATTACTCCCGTCCCGATGTGACGGAGCTGATCGTTCATGAGAAATAAAAATTCCATAGGGGCCGACGACTCTGTCGGCCCGCTGCGGAAGAAAGCAAGAGGATACGACCATGGGTCTGCGCGAGATCACGGATTTTAACGCCCCGGAGCTGGACATCTACGCCCGGCTGACGGAGAACCAACTGGTAAACCGGGCCGACCCGGCCAACGCCCTGTTCATCGCGGAAAGCCCGCTGGTGATCGGCCGGGCGCTGGACGCGGGCTGTGTGCCGGTGTCCTTCCTGATGGAGCGCAAGCACGTGGAGGGCAAGGCGGCGGAGTTGCTGGCCCGGTGTCCGGCGGATATTCCGGTGTACGCCGCGCCGCTGGAGGTGCTGGAGCAGCTGACGGGCTTCAAGCTGACGCGGGGCATGCTGTGCGCCATGCGCCGTCCCAAGCTGCCCACGGTGGAGCAGGTCTGCGCCGGAGCGCGGCGGGTGGCAGTGCTGGAAAACGTCATGAACCCCACCAATATCGGCGCCATCTTCCGCAGCGCCGCCGCGCTGAACATGGACGCCGTGCTGCTGAGCACACAGGGCAGCGATCCCCTGTACCGCCGGGCCGTCCGGGTCAGCATGGGCACGGTGTTTCAAGTCCCGTGGACGTACTTCCCGGAGGATGCCCCGTGGCCGGAGGGCGGTATGGCGCTGCTGCGGCGGTTGGGCTTCCAAACCGCCGCCATGGCACTGCGGGACGATTCGCTGTCCATCGACGATCCCCGCCTGCTGGCAGAGGACAAGCTGGCCGTGGTGCTGGGCACGGAGGGGGACGGTCTTGCCGCCGCCACCATCGCCCACTGCGACTATACGGTGCGCATCCCCATGGCCCACGGTGTGGACAGCCTGAACGTGGCCGCCGCCAGCGCCGTGGCCTTCTACCAGCTGGGAAAGAAGTGAAAAGACCTGCGGGTGTGTTTCCCACGGGTGTTGCCCTGTGTGGGGCAACACCCGCTTTTTCTTTCGTCACCAATAGGGGAGGTGACGATATGGAGCCTTATGAGGGCGTCAGCGCCCGGTGCGCACTGTGCGACGGCGAGATCTACCGTGGGGAGGAATACTACCACATTAACGGTCAGGCCGTCTGCCGGGATTGTCTGGCGGAATACGCGGTGCAGGTCTTTGCGCCGTATCTGGTGAAAGGGGGGTGAGAAATGGCGAGAACCACGGCGTGGGAAACTCATATGCGCCGCGCGGCGGAGCAGCTGAGCCGTGCCTGCGCGGAGACGGCGGCTCACATGTCCGGCGACGAGATCGCCGTGCGGGAGATCAAGGAGCTGGCCGGAGCGATCAAGGAGCTTTCCGCGCTGAACGCGTCACTGAAAAGTGCCGCGCCGCCAGCGGACAGCGCCGTGCAGGTGGCGTTTGACCCAAGCGGCGACACATGGCGGCAATAAGAAAAACAGGGACGGCGTATGTCGTCCCTGTTTTTAGCTTGTTGAGAAATCCATCTCTGTCATTCCGAGGGGGCAAAGCTGTGCGATAGAATGCTGTAGGGGCCGACGACTCTGCCGGCCCTGTCGGTGGCCCGGATGTTTATCGTTAGGGCGGACAGAGTCGTCCGCCCCTACAAATGGTCTGTCGGTGGTCCGGCCACCGCGCGATGGACGTAATGGGTGCTGCATCCGTGCGTAGGGGGAGGGGTGAGCGCAGCGGAATGAGTGCCCTTGGGGTATCCCTCCCGCTCGGTTTATGATGGTGTTTCAGGTAAACAGCGGGCGGGGTAGAACCCCGCCCTACGACGATATATCGAACCTATTGCGTTTTCCGTGCGGCGGGGCACATTGGCCCCGCCCTACAAAATTCTATCGGCAGCATGCGTAGGGCGGGGTGCCCACACCCTGCCGCACAGTAGACGCAGAAATTTCTTCGGCACAATAACAGCGCTGGGATGTTAAGAAAAGCCAATTAATCAAACAAGAGGACTGGCAAAAGCCAGTCCTCTTGTTTGATCAATTTTGAAAATCAGGTGTACTGCCGCAGGCCCTCGGTGGCCAGATCCTCGTCGGCGCTGATGGTGACGGTGAACTTCACGTCATTGCTGTTGCTGAAACGATCCAGCCAGCCCAGGAAGTCCTCAACCGCCTGCAGATCCTTGTCGCCCGCGATCTTGCACAGGTTGTCCACGAATACATGGGAAATATCGTAATTGCCGGCGTACAGGCCGCTGATAAAGCCACGCAGGCATTCGTAATTATTCACATTATACTCACCGGCGTTGACCAGACGCACATTGTAGCTGATGTCGTAGGTCATGTCGGCGCTGGGCTCGATACACACGACGCTGCCGTTCTCGCTCTCCACCGCAGCGTGGATCAGCTCGATCAGCTGCTTCGTCTTACCTGCACCGTTTGCGCCCATAATCAATCTAACCATAAGAAATCACTCCTTTATAAAGATATGGTTATGCTTCTGCTAACAGCATACCATACCGCCGGGGAAAATGCAATGGAAATCACCATGAAAAAACTGTTAACGCCCCAGTTTCTTCACCAGCTGCTCCCGCAGCTCCTCGTAGCCGGGCTTGCCCAGCAGCGCGAACATGTTCTTCTTATACGCTTCCACGCCGGGCTGGTCGAAGGGATTCACGTCCAGCAGATAGCCGCTGAGGCCACAGGCATACTCGAAGAAGTAGATTAGTCCGCCCAGCGTGTGGGCGTCGTTGCTGCCGGTCTCCACGATGATGTTGGGTACGCCGCCCTCCACATGGGCCAGCAGCGTGCCGTCCATGGCCTGACGGGCGATGAAGTCCATGCTCTTTCCTGCAAGGAAGTTCAGGCCGTCGCCGTTGCCCTCGTCGAAGGGCACCTGCTGCTGGTGGGCGGAGGGGCCGAAGCGCACCACCGTCTCGAACAGGTGCCGCTCGCCCTGCTGAATGTACTGACCCATGGAGTGCAGGTCGGCGGTGAATTCCACGCTGGCGGGGAACAGACCCTTGTTCTCCTTGCCCTCGCTTTCGCCGTACAGCTGCTTCCACCACTCCGCCATGAACCGGAAGGACGGCTCGTAGGCGGCCAGAATTTCGATCTTGCGGCCCATGTGGTACAGCTCATACCGGGCTCCGGCGTAGCGCCACGCGGGATTGCGCTCCATGTCGCCGGCGGCGCAGGTCTCCATCATCTCCTGCGCGCCGCTCATCAGCGCGTCGATGTCGATGCCGGCGGCGGCAATGGGCAGCAGACCCACGGCGGTCAGCACGCTGTAGCGGCCGCCGATGTTGTCGGGCACCACGAAGGTCTCGTAGCCGTTGGCGTCCGCCAGAGACTTCAGCGCACCCTTGTGGGCGTCGGTGGTGGCGTAAATGCGGCGGGCGGCCTCGTCCTTGCCGTAGCGCTTCTCCAGCAGCTCACGGAAGAAGCGGAAGGCCACGGCAGGCTCAGTGGTGGTGCCGGACTTGGAGATCACGTTGACGGAGAAATCCACATCCTCCACCAGCTCCATCACCTCCGTCAGCGCCTCGCTGCTGAGACCGTTGCCGATGAAGTAGATGTTGGGGGTGTTCTTCTTTTTCAGGTTATAGTTGGGGGAGCACAGGCACTCGATCACGCCCCGTGCACCCAGATAGGAGCCGCCGATGCCGATGACCACCAGCGCCTTGGAATCGCTCTGGATCTTTTTCGCCGCCGCCTTGATGCGCTCATACTCCGCCCGGTCGTAGTCGCGGGGCAGGTGTACCCAGCCGGTAAATTCGCCGCCGCGGCCATTGCCCAGCTGCAAATGGCTGTGGGCGATCTTCAGCCGGGGAGACACCGCCGCCTCATAGGGCAGGCGCAGAAAGCTCTGAATATTACTAAGATCGACCTTTATCATCGTGCGTACCTCCTGTTGTGCAACAATCTATTCTTAAAGGATAATATTACATCGCCCGGCAGGAAAATACAAGGGGGATTTTGCGTATTTTTCCGCTTATCCGCAGAAGATGGCCATTTGCAGCATGTGCCGCGTCATCTGGCTCCAGCTGAGCTTCTCTACCGTATCCGCCGCCACGATGGGAACGGTCAGCAGCGCCGTGTCATCCTGTCGGACGGTCAGCGTGCCCACCTGCTGTCCCGTCTGTATCGGCGCTGCCACAGTCTCCGGCAGCTCCACCGTCTGGGTCAGGCCGCCGGAACGGCTCTTTTCCAACAGCAGCGTGCGGCCCTCCTCCGGCAGCGTCAGGGCCACGGTGTCCGCCGTGCCCAGCGTCACCGGCAGGACGGGCAGCGGCTCCTCCGGCTGGATATCGGCCAGCGTGTAGGTGGAAAAGCCATAGTTCAGCAGCGTCTTGGCGTCGGTGTTGCGGTTGTCGGAGGTAGTGCCCTTCATGATGACGGCGATCAGCTCCATGCCGTCACGCTCCGCCGTGGCGCTGATGCAGTAGCCTGCCTCCTGGGTGAAGCCGGTTTTCAGCCCCGTGGCGCCCTCGTAGAACCGGATCAGCTTGTTGGTGTTGCTGAGACCGAAGGTGCCGCTGCGCAGGGTGTCCATCCAGATGGTGGTGTAGTTCCGCACCTCCGGGTGGTGCAGCAGCAGCTCACGGCTCATCAGGGCAATGTCGTGGGCGGAGGTCACGTGACCCTCTGCCGTCAGGCCGGTGCAGTTGACGAAGTGGGTGTCCTTCATGCCCAGCTCACGGGCGCGGTTGTTCATCTGCTCCACGAACAGTTCCGTCACCCCCGCCACATGCTCCGCCAGCGCCACCGCCGCGTCGTTGCCAGAGGATACGCACACCGCCTTCAGCAGATCGTCCACCGACATCTGCTCACCCTCCGCCAGAAACACCTGACTGCCGCCCATCCCGGCGGCGTAAGCACTGACCGTCACCATGTCGTCCAGCGCGATGCGGCCGCTGTCGATGGCCTCCATGGTCAGCAGCACCGTCATGATCTTGGTGACGCTGGCGGGCGGCAGCGCGTCATGCTCGTTCTGGGCGTAAAGGATCTCCCCTGTTGATTTTTCCATCAGCAGCGCCGCGTGAGAGGTCAGCGTCAGCTCCACCCCCCAGCAGGGCCGTACCAGACCGACCGTCAGCACTAATGCCGCCAGAAAACCTACTGCTCGTTTCATACCCCAAGCCCTCCTTTTTCTTTGCTGCTATCCTATGCCGCGGGCGGCTTGGCCTATGCGCGGCGGGGAAAGTGACGGCCGCGGCGATTTTCGCCTTGCAATGGGCGGAAAAGTGTGGTATGATAATTCCACTTGCAGGGTTCGTACATCGGTAGTACATCGGCTTCCCAAGCCGAGGAGGCGGGTTCGATTCCCGTACCCTGCTCCAAGTTAACAAACAGGTTTAGATGCCATGCGGTGAAAACCGCGTGGCATCAAGCCTTTCCGGGGTTTCCCATACCCCGATTTTAACGGTTTCAAGCATGGATGTCAGAGCCGTCTGAGAGGCGTTCAACGTGATTTGAACCCCTCTTTTCCTGTTTTCTGGCAAAATGATCGGATGCAGCCCCTTTTGTACGAGGAATTTCCTCGCAAAAGGAGGCTTTTTCATAAAAAAGTTTCACAAAGTTTGGGGCGCCGGCTTGTTGGTTTCATAAAACCATCGAACCGGCGCTCTTTTTGCGTTTCAGGACAGATCAAGGGCGGCAGCCCAGAGAGGAGCAGTATATGCGAAAACCAACAAGGCCACTGGCGCGGCGGATCGATGAGCGACAGCCAGCGCCCTACCAGCAGATCTCGCCGGAGCCGGTATTCTGCAATGAGCACGAGCGGTGTCAGGGCTGTCCCTACCCACGCCACGGCATCGTCTGCTGGCATCGGGACGGGACTTGTTTGCGGACAGATATGGAGGAAATAGGACGGAGGCGAAAGAATGATTCGAGCAGTTTTAAGTAACCCATCTCACCCGGAATATGGCGTGGCAACCATCCCGTTCCCCATCCCCCACGACCAGTACGCCCGCTGCATGGAACTGCTGGAGGCTCTGGAAATTGGCGACGCGGTCAAAGCCGACTGCAAAGTTGAGAAGATCGACAGTTTCTACACCGTCCTCAAGCGCACGGAGATGCTCACGGTCAATGTGGAGGAGCTGAACTACCTTGCCAAACGGCTGGATAGCTTTGATACCGGCGAAGCCGCACAGTTTCAGGCGATGGCGCACAAACTGGAGCTTTTTGAACTGAAAGATCTGATCAACCTGACCTTTTGCTGCCAACAGGCCACTGTCATTACAGATTTTTCTGACATCTCCGCTGTTGGCCGGAACCACTACATGAATCTGCACGGCGGCAGTGCAAGAGTTGACGAGTTGGAAGCGCTGGATGGTGTGGAAACAGCAAGGCAGCTCATTGAAAATGGAAACGGTGCTGTCACGCCCTACGGTGTGGTCTATGACAACGGCATGAAGTTGGAGCCGGTCTACGACGGCCGGTTCTTCCTCTGCTATTACTACAAGCCGAACGCCATCACCGTTGCGGTGACATCCAAAGCTGAGCCGGAGGACACAGAGCACATCACATGGCTGTTCCTCCCCATGACTCAGGAGGAGATCGACCGTGCTCTCCAGCGTGCAGGCATCACGGATCCTGCGGATATTCGACTTCGGTTGGAGGATACGCAGCTGCCGGATGAGGCGGATATGTTACTGGATATGGAACAGGAAAGCCTTGCAGATCTCAATGCCCTGGCGCAGGCTACAGATGCCCTTTCCTCGGATGACATGGAAAAGCTGGGGGCTGTGGTGATGCTGGCGAAGCCTCAGAATGCAGAACAGATTAAGAACCTCGCGGAGAATCTCGACCTGTTCGATTTCGCTCTCGGCGCGCATACACCGGTGGAATACGGTAAGTACATGATCCAACAGTCCGGTCACTTCGATTACGACGAAAACCTCGACGCTTTTTATGACTATGAAAAGTATGGCCTCCAGCGCATGGGTGAGGAGGACGGGATGTTCACCGACCGGGGCTACATCGCGTACAAGGGCTATTACAGCATGGAGGAAGTGATGAACGGCAGTCAGAGCAACCGCATGGAGATGGGAGGTCTGGTATGATCATTCAGGCAGAACTGAAGCGAAAGCAGTCCGAGTACAAAGGCGAAGCATGCAGTGTAGATAAGGTAATCGAACTGCCCGCCCAGCGGTTCCAGCAGTTCAGCCGTGCTCTGCTGGCGGATTATGATTTCATCGCAGAGAACAAAACTGCCATTCGGCACGATGAGGATGCCAGGCACTGCCTGCTCATCCTCGACGCGGAGGGAACGGACGGTTTCCTTGTTGACCCGCAGGGGTATAATTACGCCCGGTACAGTGCCTTTGTCCCCAACGCCCGCAGTTTGCTGACGCCGGATATGGGGATCGACCGCAGCTATCTTTCGCCGGCAGAGCCTTGGCGGGATGAGAGCAGGGATGAAATGCTCCGCATGACATTGCATGTCGACGGGAAGCCGGACTATCAGGAAATCAGCGCGCCCGGAGGACTATGTGGTGGACGATACCAAGTATCAGATCACCATTACCACCGAGACCTTGAACATCACAGAGACACGGACGAACATCATGGCAAAGGGCAGCCTTATCGTCCGCAAGGTAGATGTTACCGCCAGCCCGCTCACCGGTGCGGAGCTGCTGCTGGAGACTTCCACAGACGGCAAGACATGGACGGAGGTCAGTCGGATTACCACCGACAAGACCGGCGTCGCCAAGTGGGACGATCTCAAAATCGGCGCACAGTATCGCGTCACCGAGGTGAAAGCTCCCACAGGTTATACCCTGATGGCGGAGCCGCTGTTCACCGGTGTACTGGAGGCCAATAGTCCTGATATTACCATCACCGCCTGCAACAGCGTAGGATTTGTCCTGCCGTTCACGGGCGGTACGGGTTTCACAAGCTGTTTTCTGTTTGCAGCACTCGCTCTGATGGCGGGTGTTTATTTCTGCAAAAAATCAGCCCGCCATGAAATGGCAGGCTGATGGTTCAATTCTGAAATGCTTGTAGTTGCTGTTCGCAGAACTCACATAGAACTGGGATATCTGCTACGGCAGTCTCCCATATGATCTCGCGGCTCATGCTTCCGTAGTTATGCGCCACAAGATTACGCATGGCCTTGATAGGCCCCCATTGAATCTGCTTCGTTGTCTCAAGCCGATATTCAGCGGAGAGTTTTCCACTCAACTCTCCGATCTGTAAAATGCAGAAGGACACAGAGCGCTGGTAATCAGGGTCGCTGTCAAAGGTTTCAAAGGATTCTCCGTAGCGCTCGATCGTCTTGCGGATTTCAAGGCAGTAATCGCGGATATGGGCTAAACGCTGGGCATCAGGCGGCAACATAGAGATTCACCCTTTCTTTCAGCACCGCATCTCGGAAACGGACATCGTTTTCCATCTGAGGACGCTGTTCCAGAGAACTGACCGTAATCAGGTCAATATTTTTGTGGAGAGCATCTTCCAGATCGCAGTACACAGCGGAGAGCGAGAGCAGGCTCTTGATATTCGTTCCAGAGGTGTCGATCAACAGGTCGATGTCGCTGGATTCTGTTGCCGTACCGCGGGCGTAGGAGCCGAACAGATAAACTGCCTTCAGCCCATATTTTTGCGCGACAGGCAAAATTCGCTGTGCGATTTGTTCTACGGTATAAACCATCTGCAAGCACCTCCTCTGGATTGATACCACCAGTATACCCGCAAAAAGGAAAAAACTCAACTCTAAATTATGAACAAGGAGAACAACTGAACATGAAAAAAATCCATCGTGTATTCGCCATGCTCATGGCCGCCATTATGGCATTGAGCCTCGTTACTACGGCATTTGCCGCAGAACCTACCATTGATCTGGCGAAGAAAGCATCCCTGAGTATCTATAAATATGACATTACCAAAGCCAGCGAAGATGGCGTGTGGGATGCGGAATCCTACGTTTCCACCGGTCTGCATGACGATGCTGTCATTGATAAGCTGAGCAAATACGCCATTCAAGGCGTGGAGTTCACGTATTTGAAAGTGGCCGACATCACCATGAGCAACGAGGTCGTGGACGGTCAGCGTCAGGTTGGCGTGCTGTATGGTTTTGACACCTCTGACCGCTCCAACGCTGTGCTGTCCGCTATCGGCCTGACCGCTTCCGATGCCCACAAGAATGAGAACGGCGTCAACTACTACACCAGCGATGCTCTGAACAACAAGCTGGCCGCTGCACTGGCTGCCAATGCGACCGCTGTCAAGAACGCTCTGGAGGTTGCTGTTAAGAACGGCGGCGTTGTCATGACTGAGACCGATGCGACCGGTCATACCTCTGCCTCCAACATGGAGCAGGGCCTGTACCTCGTTGTGGAGACTCGTGTTCCCGAAATGGTCACCAGCACTTGCAATCCTTTCTTTGTGAGCCTGCCCATGACCACCATTGACGGTGCAGATTGGAACTATGACGTTACCGTGTATCCCAAGAACCAGACCGGCAACCCCGACCTCGAAAAGACTGTCCGCGAGAGCAAGAGCAGCACTGGAAAGAATAACGGCAGCCTGACCGACATCACGGACGGTTACGCTCACACCGCTACCGCCTCCGTGGGCGATGTTGTGGATTATCAGATCATCAGCACCATTCCCACCATTACTTCCAAGGCTTCTTCTCTCAGCGAGTATACCTATGTGGATACTCTGAGCAAGGGTATCATGTACAATAAGCAGGACGTGGTTATTGAGTTCTTCAAGGACGCTGGTTGCACCGATAAGATCATCACTTGGGATGAAAACTCCGGCAAATTTACGGCAACTTACGATGATACCGCCAACACCATGACCATCCGCATGACCGAAGCCGGTCTGAGCGAGATCAACGAAGCGACCACTGTTTACAACGACAGCGTCAAGCGCGGTTAGCGGAGCATGGTGGTGTAGCGCAGGAGCCAGTCCAGCAGCTCGCCTGCGTGGGGGGTGCCGCTGACCATCCGCGCCATCTCAAGGTCAAAGCGCTCGAAGGGCGCCAGCTCCAGCAGGAAGCGCCGCACCGGCAGGTCAAAGCGCCGGTAGATGGCGTCCTCAAAATAGGAGAACACCCTGCGATAG
Source organism: uncultured Eubacteriales bacterium (assembly GCA_900548615.1). Taxonomy (GTDB): domain Bacteria; phylum Bacillota; class Clostridia; order Oscillospirales; family Oscillospiraceae; genus Vescimonas. The sequence continues at coordinate 32,635 of URKW01000008.1, forward strand.
ACCCGCACCGCCACCTCCGGGCCGAAGGACTTTCCGCCGGACATGCACCGCGCCGTGACGGCGATTCCCAGCGGATAGCCGATGGAGCCCTTCAAAAGGCCGATGATCTCGCTGTCCGTTATGGGGACGCCACTGAGGGCGAAGTATTTCCGGATATCCTCCCGGTCAAAGAGAAGGTCGTCGGCCTCCAGCGTGGTCATCAGCCCCGCGTACTGAAACGCCGTCAGATAGCTGGGCGGCACGCCCCGCGACAGGAACACGAAATGCCGCACCGCGCCGGACAGCTTTAGCTGGCAAAGCGTCTGCTCCTCGCTGCCCTCCGGTATCTGCTGAAAATCATCGATCAGCAGAATGTCCCACGCCTCCGGCAGCGCGTCAAGAGAGAAGTCGGGCGCTCCCGCGCTCAGGCGCAGCACGCTCCGGCCCTCCGGCAGCGTGTCCGCCAGCGTGCTTTTTCCGAAGCCGCAGGGTGCGCCGACAAAGAGCACTCTGCCGCGCTGGATGAAACTGTCAAACCGCTGTTGGACAGCGGGCTTTACGATAATGCTTCCCGCCATAGTCGTTCCTCCCTCGTTTGAAACGGCGCTCTCACGCCGTTTGATCCCAGTATACTAATTCTGTTATATACCATTACCGGAAAATGTAAATCATACCAAAGTATGAGAAAGGCGGCAGCCCGTTGGGGCTGCCGCTCTCTGTTTGCCTGTATTTTGCCGAAAATGCCATACTTCATCGCCGTACCGCACGGTAGAACCGCATGAGGTTTTCGGCGGTAAAGCGCAGATTTTCCCGGCAGTGCGCCCTGACCTCGCTGAAGGGCTGGGGCAGGGGATTGATGGGGAACACGCCGCTGACGCCCTCGCCGTACACGGCGGCCACGTCCGTATCGCTGCCGCCCACCAGCGCCGCCACGGGAACGCCCAGCGCCTTGGCGCGGCGGGCCACGCCCACCACCACCTTGCCCCGCAGGCTCTGGCTGTCCAGACGGCCCTCGCCGGTGATGACCAGCGCCGCGTCTGCCGCCCGCCGGTCAAAGTCCGTCAGCGCCAGCACCACGTCGATGCCCATTTGCAGGGGACTTGCAAAAAATGCCGCCGCACCGGCCCCAAAGCCGCCTGCCGCGCCGCCGCCCGGCAGGTTCAGCACGTCCCGGCCCACATCCCGCTCCAGCAGCGCCGCCCGCTGACGCAATCCGTCGTCCAGCCGCCGCACCATGGCCGCGTCCGCGCCCTTTTGGGGGCCGAACACGGCGCTGGCTCCGGTGGAGCCGCACAGAGGGTTGTCAATGTCGCACATGGTCAGAATGGGGATACTCCGCACCGCCGGATCCATGCCGCTCGTGTCGATGCGGTGAATATCCTTCAATGTACCGCCCACGGGGACGAAGCTCTCTCCCGTCGCACGGTAAAATTTTACGCCCACGGCGGCAGCCCGGGCGCCGCCGCCGTCATTGGCGGGCAGCAG
>URKW01000009.1 GCA_900548615.1 uncultured Eubacteriales bacterium
AAAGAAAAGGGCGGCCGGTTTGACCGGCCGCCCTTTGAACAGCTTGCGTTTACTTCTTTGACCGCTGGATCAGATTCATCACCACCATCACCGCGGCGTACACCACACCGGCGATGGCCCAGATGAACCAGCTGTGCTTGGCCTGCCCGTTGCCGGAGGGGCCGAAGGTGTACCACATGAAGATGGCCGTCACCAGCAGCCAGTAGACGGTGCTGACCGCGCCCTTGATGCTGCGGCGGGACTTCTGCTGGCGGGTGTAGTCGCCCTCCTCCAGCAGCCGATCCATGGCGCTTTGGATGGTGCCGCCATAGACGAAGGCCGCGCAGCCGATACTGGCGATCATCAGCAGCAGGCTCACTGCCGCCACGTAGATGACATCGTCGGCCAACAGGCCCATGGCGACGAACAGCGGCACCGCCGACAGGATGCACAGCACCGTGCCGGTAATGTTCAGACGGCTGTAGGTGGCGGAAAACTCCTGCCGGCGCTCCTTCACCATGCCGCTGACGCCGTACTCCGTTTCAAAGGGAACTTTCTCCAGAAAGTCGAAGTCCCGAACCTTGGCGGCGCAGGTGAGGAACAGCGCCACGCCGATGGCCACCAGCACCAGCAGCACGCACAGGCCGATACCGGCCGCGGCGTTTTCGGAGATGCCGAACCGGGCGAATTCGCTCATGGCGGCCAGCATCAGGAGAGTCACAGGCGAGAGGATGCACAGGCCGGTAGCCAGCGCCATCTTCGGCGCGGCTTCCCGACGCAGCGCCAGATAGGCGGAGGCCTCCTCCATGGTGACCCGCCGCAGCGGAGGCTCGTCAATGGGAGTACTCTGAGTGTGTTCCTCCATTTCCAGCTCGTCTTTCAATAGGAAGTCGGTGGTGACGCCGAACAGGCGGCTCATCTGCACCACCTTATCCATATCGGGGATAGATTGTGCGCCCTCCCACTTGGACACCGACTGGCGGCTGACGTTCAGCTGCGCCGCCAGCTCCTCCTGCGACCAACCGGTCTTCTTCCGCAGTGTCATAATTTTATCCGCTAAGATCATAATGAAATCCTCCTGAATTTGAGATGCGCCGCAGCGCTTTTGTTGTGGATAGCATACCTGATCTTGCGTTTGCATGCCAGAAAGCGGGCTTGGAGCTCTGTCAACCAGCGGTTGCGTTTGCCTGAAATAGCGCTATTGGCGGGCAATTTTCCGGAAAAAGTCCAGCGCCGCCGCCTGAAAGTCCTCCGGTGTGGCGGAGGTGTTCACCAGCACGTCGGTGCAGTGGGTGCGGTAGAAATTATCGTCCTTTTGGGCGGCGATCCGCAGCCGGGCGTATTCCTCCGGAATGCCGTCCCGCGCCATGATGCGGCGAATGCGATTCTCCGCCGGGGCGATGACCGCCAGCGTCCGGTCACACAGCTTGGAGAGGCCCGACTCCACCAGATTGATGGCGTCGATGCCGATGATGGGCGCGGGGGAGGCGGCCATGCGGCGCTCCAGCTCACGGGGCAGCTGGTCGTAAATGATGGCGTTCAGCCGCTCCAGCTGTGCCGCGTCACCGAACACCAGCGTACCCAGCTTCTGCCGATCCAGCTGGCCGCCGGGGGTGAATACGTCCCCGAAAGCGGCGGTAATGGCGCCGCGCAGACCGGTGTCGGTGCGCAGCATTTCATGATAGATGGCGTCGCAGTCCAGCACGTAGCCACCCAGCTGCTCCAGCGCACGCAGAGCGCTGGTCTTGCCCGCACCGGTGGGGCCGGTGATGCCAACCACCAGCGGACGGGGCGCTTCGATCACATGAAAGCCCGCTGCCTTCTTCAGACGGTTGCTGACGGCAAGCCCCAGCCCGCCCTCGTCGGGGCACTGGGCGAAAATCTCCGGCACGTTCGTGTCGTCGAAGGTGCGCAGCGCGTCGAACACATGCTGAGCCTGAGCCAGCTTGTCGGCGGCGGGGCCAAGACGGTGGATGATATGTCCGTCAAACAGCGGCGCGTATTCATCGAAGCAGATGACGCCGCTGTCCGGCGTCAGGTGGGCGGCGATGTAGGCGGCAGAAGCGCCGGGCGTGCCGGTGATGACGGTGACGGGTGCCTTGGGGGCGTAGTGGCGGTATTTCATGCCGGGCGCCTTGGCTTGTTCGCCGGCTGAGAGCTTCTGCCGCACGGCCTTGTCCACGGCAACCTCGCCCAGCACCTCCTCCAGCGCTTCCAACGGCAGTCCGCCGGGGCGGAGGAGTCGGGGCGGCGTCACCGTCAGGTCGATGATGGTGCTTTCCACCCCCACAGAGCAAGGGCCGCCGTCTACGATGCCGTCGATCTTGCCATCCATGTCCTCCAGCATATGCTGGGCAGTGGTGGGGCTGGGCCGTCCGGAGGTGTTGCCGCTGGGGGCGGCCACGGGGATGCCGGACTCACGGATGATGGCCAGCGTCATGGGGTGGTCGGGGCAGCGGACGCCCACGGTGTCCAGTCCGCCGGTGGTGCGTAGGGGCACATTGTCCCGGCGGGGCAGGATCATAGTGAGCGGCCCCGGCCAGAAGCGCTCCGCCAGCGCGTAGGCCTCCGGCGGAATATCGCGGCAGTACCGCTCCAGCCAGTCCGCGCCGGGAACATGCAAGATCAGAGGGTTGTCCTGAGGGCGGCCCTTTGCCTCAAAAATATGCAGCACCGCCGTTTCGTTGAGGGCATCGGCTCCGAGACCGTACACGGTCTCCGTGGGGATACCCAGCAAACCGCCCCGCCGCAATATGGCGGCTTCCGCGATGGCGTTTTTGTCCTTTTCAGGGTGGAATACAATGGTATTCACTGTGAATACTTCCTTTTATGAGCGATTAGAGTCCTAATACTTCGCCCACCAGCACCACCTTGATGCGGCCGGGGATCTTGGAGAACCGGGTGGTGACGATCTGGGCGCAGCAGCAGTCGGGGCTGGTGCAGTTGCCGCACTGTCCGGTGACGGCACAGGGGGTCTTGACGTCGAAGCGCTGCACGTTGGCGGGAGCGGCAATGTGGCGGGCACGGGACATGGCGCTGTCAAGATCGCCGGCCACCTTGTTCATACCGGCCACTACGATCACCTGCTTGGGGCCGAAGCACAGGGCGGCCACACGGTTGCCCATGCCGTCGATGTTCACCAGCTGACCATCCTCGGAGATGGCGTTGCTGCTCATGAGGAAGGTATCGCAGGTCAGGGCCTGACGCAGCATGTCCATGCGTTCGTCGGGGGTCTTGGCGGTGTCCCGGTCGATGAGAGGCTGATTGCGCTGGCGCAGACGATCCTTGATGCCCAGCTGATCCACGGTGGCTACGCCGCCCCAACTGACCACGTCGCCCTCGGGGATCAGCTCCAGCACCTTTTCCACGGCTTCCTCAGCGGTGGAGCAATAGTAGGCGTCAAACTGCCGCTTCTTCATGGCCTTGACCAGAGTGGGGCCGGACTTGTCGTACTGCGTTTTCATAGGTGCTAACATGATGATTTGCTCCTTTCTTATTCTGCGCCCTCCTGTAACCGCTGCGCCTGCTGATTCAGGGTCAGCGCGTCGATCAGGGGGTCAAGATCGCCGTTCATGATGGCGGCGATATTAAAATTCTTGTTGTCCCCGGTGAGCCGGTGGTCGGTGACCCGGTTCTGGGGAAAGTTATAGGTGCGGATCTTGCCGCTTCGGTCGCCGGTGCCCACCTGGGACTTCCGCTCCTTGGCGATGGCGGCGTTCTGCCGCTCCTGCTCCGCTTCATACAGACGGGAGCGCAGGATCTTCATGGCCCGCTCCCGGTTCTTGTGCTGGCTGCGTTCGTCCTGACACTCCACCACCGTGCCGGTGGGCAGGTGGGTGATGCGGATGGCGGACTCCGTCTTGTTGACGTGCTGGCCGCCTGCGCCGCTGGAGCGGTAGGTGTCGATCTGCAAGTCCTTGGGGTCGATGGAGAACTCCACCTCCTCCGCCTCGGGCATGACGGCCACGGTGGCGGCGGAGGTCTGGATACGGCCGGAGGATTCCGTTTCCGGCACACGCTGCACCCGATGGGTGCCCGCTTCAAATTTCAGGCGGGAAAACGCTCCCGTGCCCTCCACCGTAGCCACGGCTTCCTTCACGCCGCCCAGCTCCGTCTCGTTGAGGGACACCACGTCCAGCGTGAAGCCCCGGCGCTCGGCGTACATGGTGTACATCCGCAGCAGGTCGGCGGCAAACAGCGCGCCCTCCTCGCCGCCGATACCGGCCCGGATCTCCAGCACTACGCTCTTGTCGTCGTTGGGGTCACGGGGCAGCAGCAGGCGCTTCAGTTCGCCCTCCAGCCGCTCCCGCTCCGCCTTGGCGGCGGTCAGCTCCTCCTGTCCCAGCTCCCGCAGCTCGGGATCGGACAGCATGTCCGTGGCGGCGGCAATATCGGCCTCGGCCCGTGAGTAGGCGCGATAGGCCTCCACCACCGGTGTCAGCTCTTTCTGCTCCCGGCTCAGCTTGGTCATGGCCTGACGGTCACTGTATACTGCCGGGTCGGCCAGCTGCCGCTCCACCTCTGCCAGACGCTCCGCGATTTTTTGCAGCTTATCCAACATGGCCGGTCTCCAGATACTTCTGCACGTCAGAGATGAACTTGTCCCGCCAGAAGGTGTAGCCCACGCTGCCGGGCTGGAGAGAGACCTCCAGAATGTGCTTTTCGGCGGTGTACAGATCCATCTGGTCATAGACGCTCTCGCAGCGGCGGTTGCTGCTGCGGGTCAGCACATAAGCCACGCGGGACATCTCCAACCCCCGGCGCTTCAAAAGGCCGCGGATGGGGCTGGAGCAGCGGCCGCCCCACACGGGAGTGCCCACGATCACCAGCTTGTAGTCCTCGATGTTCCGCTCGGTGGTAAAGGGCTTCAAAGGGGCGGTGGTGCGGCGCATGGCGTCCTTGCCTGCCCGCAGGCGGCCCCGCCAACCGTTGCGGTCGGCGCCGTCGTCGATGGCCACGATCTCCGCGCCCACAGCGTCGGCGATCTCCTTCATGGCCCGGCGGGTGTTGCCGCTGAATGAGTAGTAGATACACAATACGTCGCTCATAATCAAGATTCCTCCAATGCAAGGGACAGCTCCTTCCAGCGGGACATCTCCTGCTCCAGCCGGGCCTCTGCCTCCTGTTTCTGCGTGAATAGCTCGTTCAGTTTGCCTGCGTCGCAGGCATTGGCGGCCATGGCCTCGTCCAGCGCCGCCAGTTCCTTTTCCAGCTTCGCCACCGCCGTTTCACAGATGGTCAACTGCCGCCGCGCCGCCTGCTGGCTGCGATTGCCGCGGCTCTGGCGGGTGTCGCCCTTTTTCACCGGAGCTGTGCTTTCCGGCTTCGGCTCCGCTGCCTTGGTGGCACGATACTGGGCAAAGCCCATGGGGTAGTCGGTGATGGTGCCGTCCGCCAGCTCCCAGATACGGGTGGCGAAGCGGTTGATGAAGTAGCGGTCATGGCTGACGAACAGCAGCGTGCCGTCAAAGGCCTCCACCGCCTCCTCCACCCATTCCCGGCTGGCAATGTCCAGATGGTTGGTGGGCTCGTCCAGAATGAGGAAGTTGATCTCCTCGTCCATCAGCATGCAAAGCCGCAGGCGGCTCAGCTCACCGCCGGACAGGACGCTGACGGATTTGAACACGTCCTCCCCCTGAAACTGATAGGCCGCCAGCCGGTTCCGGGCGCTCTGGGGCGTGATGTTCTTTTTGGCGTACAGCATGGTGTCCACCAGATTCCGCTCCGGGTGGTCGAAGTGGATGACCTGCTCCAGATACGCCCACTTCACCGACGGGCCAAGGCGAATAGAGCCGCCGTCGCAGCTCTCACGTCCTGTCAGCATATTGAGAAGCGTGGTCTTGCCGGTGCCGTTCTCACCGATGAGGGCGATGCGCTCGCCGCCTTCCACCCGCAGATATACGTCGGAGAACAGCGTCCGTTCGTCGAAGGCCTTCGTCACGCCCCTAAATTGCAGCACCTCGTCGCCCTTGAACTCCCGGCTGGCAAAGCGGGCATCCATCTTTTTGGCCTTGGTGGGCTTGGCGGTGGTGCGCATGCGCTCAATGCGCTTTTCCATGCTGAAGGCCCGTTTGTGGAGGGCGTCGTTGCCCATGAAGGCCCACAGGTGCATCTGCTCGGCGGCCTTTTCCAGCTGTTGGATCTTGGCCTGCTCCTTCAGATACTGCTTCATCCGCTCCTGATAGCGGCGCTCCTTCTCTACGGCGTAGAAGCTATAGTTGCCGCTGTAGAACTCTGCCTTGCCGTCCAGCACCTCGATGACGCGGGACACGGTGCGGTCCAGGAAGTACCGGTCATGGCTGATGGCCACCACCGTGCCGTGAAATTTGCGGAGATACTCCTCCAGCCATTCCGTGGCCTGTAAGTCCAGATGGTTTGTCGGCTCGTCCAGCAGCAGGATATCCGTGTCCTCCAGGATCAGCCGCGCCAGATTCACACGGGTCTTTTCGCCGCCGGACAGCTGGTCAAAGAGCTTCTGCCGCATGTCCGCGCCGATGGACAGGCCGTTGGCCACCTTGTTTTTGGCGGTGGCGGTGTCATAGCCGCCCAGCGCCTCGAAGCTAGCGGTCAGGTGATCGTACCGCCGCAGCATGGCGTTGTCGCTCTCGCCCTTTGCCATCCGGTCGGTCAACTCATCCATTTCCGCCTTCAATGCCTGCATCCGCTCAAAGGCGGAGTCCAGTACGTCCTCCACCGTGTACCCGGCGGGATAGACGGGGATCTGTGAGATCAGCCCTACCCGTCGTCCGGTGGCAATGACGATCTGGCCGCTGTCCGGCTCCAGCTCGCCGGTCAGCAGGCGGAACAGCGTGGTCTTGCCGGCGCCGTTCTTGCCCAGCAGTCCGACCCGTTCGCCGGTGTCCACCTGAAAGGTGATGCCGTCCAGTATTTTCTTTTCCAGGTCGAAGGACTTTACCACGTCCTTCACAGAAATGTCTACCATAAAAATCTACTCTGTCGCTTCCAGATCCTTTACAATATCGGTGAAGTGCATGGCGTGGGACGCCTTCACCAGCACCGCCGTTCCGGCGGTGAACGCCGCCCGGATGGCGGGCAGGGCCTCCGTTACCGTGGGGAACCACAGGGCGTCGGGATCGGCTTCCTGAATGGCCTTGGCCTTGGGGCCGATGGCCACCACCGTATTCAATCCCAGCGTGCGGGCAAGCGTGCCCATGTCCCGGTGAGCCTGCTCCGTCAGGTCGCCCAGCTCGCCCATGTCGCCAAGCACCGCCATGCGGCGGGGATGCTCCGTCTGCGCCAGAATGCGCAGGGCCTCCGCCATGGCCTGGGGGTTGGCGTTGTAGCAGTCGTCAATGATGATGCGGTCATTGCTGCACCGCACCAGATGCATGCGGCTGCCTACGGGGCGGTAGGCGGCGATCCCCGCCAGCATCTCCGCCTTGGTCAGTCCCAGATGCTCGCCGATGGCGATGGCCATGGCGGCGGGATAGATCATGTACGCGCCGGGGGAGGGGATGGTTACCTCATATATATCCCGCGCCGTGGTGACGGTACAGGTCACGCCGTCGATGCCATGCTCAGCCACATTGGTGACCCGAACGCCGCAGCGTTTATGCTGCCCGCACAGCACCGTTTCAAAGGGCAGCGTCAGACCGGACAGCAGCTCGTCGTCGCCGTTCAGTACGGCAAGGCCGCCCGGCTGTAAATTCTCGAAAATTTCGCACTTGGCCTGCAAAATGCCCTGCCGCGTGCCGCCCAGGTTTTCGATATGAGCGTCGCCCACGTTGGTGATGACGGCCACGGTGGGGCGCACCATTTCGCCCAAGTAGCGGATCTCGCCGAAGTGGTTCATGCCGGTCTCGATGACGGCAGCCTGATGCTCCGGCGCAAGGTTCAGCAGCGTCAGGGGGGTGCCGATGGCGTTGTTGAAGTTGGCCTGCGTTTTCAGCGTGGAAAACCGCTGACTCAGCACGGCGGCGATCATCTCCTTGGTGGTGGTCTTTCCGGCGCTGCCGGTGACCTGCACCATGGGGATAGTGAATTTATCCCGATACCACGCTGCCAGCGCTTTCAGGGCTTCCAGCGTGTCGGGCACCTGAATGTAGAATTTTCCGTCCAGTAGGGAAATGGGCTTTTTTGCCGTCAGACAGCCTGCCGCGCCGCCTGCCAGCGCCGCGTCCAGATAGTCGTGTCCGTCAAACCGTTCGCCCACCAGCGGGACGAACAGCGCACCGGCGGGGATACTGCGGCTGTCGGTGGAGACCTCTGTCACCACCGCGCCGCTTTCCTGCAGCAGCGTGCCGCCCACGGCGTTGCACAGCTGCTGTACCGTACAGCCTATCATCTGTATTCCGCCTTTCTGGCCTCGATGGAATCCAGCACGATCTTCTCGCACAGGTCGGCGTAGCTGAGCCCCACCTGTGCCGCTTCCTGCGGTACAAGGCTGGTGGGCGTCATGCCCGGCAGTGTGTTGATCTCCAGACACCACGCCTTGCCCTCGTCGTCCAGCAGGAAGTCGCTGCGGGAGTAGACGGACAGGCCCAGCCCCTGATGGAGCTTCAGGGCCATCTCGCCCACCTGCCGCCACTCCTCGTCAGAGATAGGAGCGGGGCAGATCTCCTGCGCGCCGTCCTTCTGGTACTTGCATACATAGTCGAAGTATTCGCCCTTGGGGATGATCTCCACGGCGGGCAGATAGGTGTCGTCCAGCACGGCAATCTGAATTTCACGGCCCTTGATCTTCTTCTCCACCACCACATGTCCACCATAGGGCAGTAGGTCATAGAGGGCCTTCTCCAGCTCCTCGCGGGTGTCCGGCAGAGCCATGCCGATGGAGCTGCCGCCGTTGACCATCTTCACCGCGCAGGGTACCATCAGCTCTTGGGTCAGGCGGGGAATATCCTCTTTTTTATAATGTACGTCCACCCACGGGGCGGTGCGGATGCCCAGCGAGTCCATCATCCGCTTGGTCACGGCCTTATCCATGGCCATGGCGCTGCCCAGATAGCCGGAGCCGGTGTAGGGCACGCCCAGCAGATCGAGCGTGGCCTGAATGCGGCCGTCCTCGCCGTTGGCGCCGTGCATGGCCAGAAATACCGCATCCGCCATGGCACAGACCTTCAGCACGTCCTTGCCCAGCAAGGAGGGGCTTTTGTCCTGCCGCGCCGCCCGGACAGCCTCCAGATCAGGGGCCGTCTCCTCGATAGCCACCTTTTCCAGCAGCCCGTCAGGCGCGTCAAAAATATCCTCCAGCTTGCCCTGATAATTCTCCAGCCCCATGAACATATCCACAAAAATGGCCTGATGACCCTTTTCCCGCAGGGCGCGGCACACGCCGCTGCCGCTGACCAGTCCCACATGGCGCTCGGTGCAGAAGCCGCCGGATAACACTACGATCTTCATGATAAAAGACCTCCTAGCATAAAAAATACCCATACAATTCCTATTATATCAATCTAATAGTATAGCATATTCTTTTGAACATTACAACATACTTTCATGAAAAGGCTTTTTTTCCGCTTTTCACACGGGACTTTTGAAAAAACAGCAGAAATTACGGCGTTGATATTGCTTTTGTAAAAATTTATGCTATACTTATGCTGTTCGTGTGCGTTTATCTTTCTACATCATATGGTGTATGAAGTTTTCCGCCCTGGGCATGATAAGCGTCGGACAGAGCTTCCGGCGACGGTATTCCGACCGCTGCCCACGGGCCTTATGTAAGTCGGATCAAGAGAGGGTGCAAATTTTGAATAAGTATATTGTAAACGGCGGCCGTCCCCTGTATGGCGAAGTGACCATCAGCGGCGCGAAAAATGCTGCGGTGGCGATCATTCCTGCGGCTTTGATGGTGGACGGCGTGTGCCGTATTGAAAACATTCCCCAAATCAGTGACGTAACGCTGTTTTTTTCCATTCTGGACGAGCTGGGCGCAAAGGTGCGTATTCTGAACCGCCATGCGGTGGAGCTGGACTGCCGCGCCATTCGTTCCACCCGCCCCAGCTATGAGCTGGCGCGGCGTATCCGGGCCAGCTATTACCTGCTGGGCGCGCTGCTGGGCCGCTTTGGCGAGGCGACAGTGGCTATGCCCGGCGGCTGTGACTTTGGTGTGCGGCCTATCGACCAGCATATCAAGGGCTTTACCGCCATGGGCGCAGAGGTGTCCGTGGAGAGCGGCTACATCAACGCAAAGGCCAAAAACAGCCATCTTCGCGGTGCGAATATCTATCTGGACGTGGTGTCGGTAGGCGCCACCATGAATATCATGATGGCGGCGGCGCTGGCGGAAGGCACCACCGTGATCGAAAATGCCGCCCGCGAGCCTCATATCGTGGATCTGGCCAACTTCCTGAACTCTATGGGCGCGGATATCAAGGGTGCAGGCACGGATTCTATCAAGATCCGCGGTGTTAAGCGCCTGAACGGCGGCAGCTACGCCATCATTCCCGACCAGATCGAGGCGGGCACCTATATGGCAGCCGTGGCCGCCGCCGGCGGCGAGCTGCTGATCCGCAACGTGATCCCCAAGCATATGGACTGCATCAGCGCCAAGCTGATGGAGATGGGCGTGGAGATCGAGGAGAACGGCGATGAAATGCTGATCCGCCGTAACGGCCGTTTGCGGCGTACCAATGTCAAGACTATGCCGTATCCTGGCTTCCCCACGGATATGCAGCCCCAGATTGCCTCGGTGCTGGCGCTGGCGGACGGCACCAGCCTTATTACCGAAAGCGTGTGGAATAACCGCTTCAAGTATGTGGATGAGCTGAAGCGCCTTGGCGCCCGCATTCAGGTGGATGGCAAGGTGGCCGTGCTGGAGGGCGTGGATCACTTTACCGGCGCACCGGTGCAGGCGCCCGATCTGCGGGCCGGCGCAGCGCTGGTGATCGCGGCGCTGGCGGCTCATGGCACCACCGAGATCAGCCATGTGCAGTATATCGAGCGCGGCTACGAGGATATCGTGGGCAAGCTGCGGGCTGTGGGCGCGGATATCTCCATGGTGGACGAACCGGAAACAGAAAAGGACGAGGCCCGTATCGGCTGAGAAGCAACACCATATTCAGCGTCTGCCCGGCGATACCGGCGGGCGCTGAGTTACTTTTACGAGGGGGACATATGCAGCGGATCACCGTGCTGTGCGTAGGCAAGCTGAAGGAAAAATTTTATGCCGACGCGGCGGCGGAGTACATCAAGCGGCTGAGCCGCTACTGCAAGCTGGACGTTGTGGAGCTGCCGGAGACCCGTCTGCCGGAGGATCCCTCTCCTGCGGAGATCCAGAAGGCGCTGGCGGCGGAAGCCAACGCCATCCGGCAGAAGCTGGAGGCCGGCGCGGTGGTGGCTATGTGCATCGAGGGCAAGACCTGCTCCAGCGAGGCACTGTCGAAAAAGCTGGCGGACTTCGCGCTGGAGGGAAAGAGCCGGGTGACGTTTTTGATCGGCGGCAGCTTCGGCCTGGACGAAACGCTGAAGAAGCAGGCAGACTGGCGGCTGAGCATGTCGCCTATGACGTTCCCGCACCATCTGGCGCGGGTGATGCTGCTGGAGCAGATCTATCGGGCGTGTCAGATCGCGGAGGGCACGCGCTATCATAAATGACGACGTAGGGAGGTTTCGTGATGGGATTTTTGACTGATTGGTTCAACAAGGGGGAGCTGCCGCAGAATTTCTGGGAGGACAGCGCTTCCGGGTGGCATTTCCACAAAAGGAAGCTGGACTGGCCGCTGGAGGAAAACGGCGAAAAGGTGAAGGCCGTGCTGCTGAAGGAGACCTTTGACTCCCCGGCGGAGTCCGACATGATGATCTCCATGCTGGCGGCCTACGGCATTCCCTGCTTCAAATACTACGAAAAAGAGGGCGGCGCAGGAAAGGTCATCAACGGCTTTTCCGGCTACGGCGCGTCGCTGTATGTGCCCCAGACCATGCTGGAGGATGCGCAAAATATTCTGAACGCGGAAGCGGTAGAGGAGGACGAAAACGATGCTGAATTACATGAATGAGTACGAAAAATGGCTGCATAGCGGCGCACTGACGGCGGACGAGGTGCAGGAGCTTCAGTCCATCGCCGGGGACGAAAAGGAGATCGAGAGCCGGTTCTACGGCCCGCTGGAGTTCGGCACGGCGGGACTGCGGGGCACCATGAAGGTGGGTCTGCACCAGATGAACGTGTACGTGATCCGCTGGGCCACCCAGGGCTTTGCCAACGTGATCTGCGCCGAGGGCGAGGACGCCAAAAAGCGTGGCGTGGCCATCTGCATGGACTGCCGCCACCACTCCATGGAGTTTGCCCGGGCCGCCGCCGAGGTATGCGCCGCCAACGGCATCCATGTGCGGATCTTCGAGTCTCTGCGTCCCACCCCGGAGCTGAGCTTCGCCGTGCGGGAGTATGGCTGTCAGGCGGGCATCAACGTCACCGCCAGCCACAACCCCAAGGAATACAACGGCTATAAGGTTTACTGGGAGGACGGTGCGCAGCTGCCGCCCCACCACGCCGCCGCCATCGCCGCCGAGCTGGAGAAGATTGACATCTTCACCGGCGTGAAGCGCATGGACTTTGACGAGGCCGTCAAGGCGGGCCTCATCGAGACCATGGGCGACGAGACCGACCGCAAATTCATGGCAAATGTCATGGATATGGTCAACGATTACGATTCCGTCGCCAAGGTGGCGGATACCTTCCAGGTGGTGTATACCCCTTTCCACGGCTGCGGCTATAAGCTGGTGCCGGAGGCTCTGACCCGTCTGGGAATCAAGCACCTGCACTGCGTGCCGGAGCAGATGGTCATCGACGGCGACTTCCCCACGGTAGTGTCTCCCAACCCGGAGAACCCTGAGGGCTTCTATCTGGCCATTGCGCTGGCCGACAAGGTGAAGGCCGACTTCATCGTGGGCACCGACCCGGACAGCGACCGCGTGGGCATCATGGTGCGCAACAAGGAGGGCAAGTTCCAGCCTGTCAGCGGCAACCAGACCGGCGTACTGCTGAGCGATTACCTGTACGGCGCCATGAAGCGCAGCGGTAAGCTGCCGAAAAACCCCGTGATGCTGAAAACCATCGTCACCACCGAGATGGCCCGCAAGGTGGCCGAGGCCCACGGCGTCACCTGCTACGATACCTTCACCGGCTTCAAGTTCATGGCCGAGAAGAAGAACCAGCTGGAATCCGCCGGTCAGGGCAAGGTGGTGTTCTCCTATGAGGAAAGCTACGGCTACATGCTGGGCGACTATGTCCGGGATAAGGACGCCGTTACCGCGTCTCTGCTGCTGACGGAGATGGCCGCGTGGTACGCCACTCAGGGTATGACCCTGTACGACGCGCTGGACGTGCTGTACAGGAAGTACGGCTGGTACGGCGAAAAGACCTACAATCTGGTGATGCCTGGTCTGGACGGTCTGGAGAAGATGGCGAATCTGATGAAGTCCCTGCGCCAGAATCCGCCCGCTGTGATCTCCGGTGTGGCTGTGGCCCGCCGCAAGGACTATACCGACGGCAGCGTGGTGGATTGCGCCACCGGCGCGGTATCCGAAATGGAGCTGAAGGGCAGCAACGTGCTGCGCTATGAGCTGGCGGACGGCACCACCATTCTGGTACGCCCCTCCGGCACCGAGCCGAAGATCAAGGTCTACATTCTGACCCAGGGCAAGGACGCCACTGAGCGTGACGCCAACATCGAAAAGTACGGCCAGTGGGCCGAGGCGCTGGCGAAATAACGATAAGAAATGAGAAACGGACAGACGCGAAAGCGTCTGTCCGTTTCTCTGCCTAAAATCTACACGAGGAGATATGGATAAAGCGTGATACGTTCAGCGTACCGGAGAGCGCGGCGCTGTCCTCCGGTGAAAAGCTGTGTGTCTTTGGTATGTATACCAAGTATACCACAGCATTCCTCATTTGGCAAGATAGTTTTCAATACTTTATAAAGATTATGTTAAAGTTCTGTTAAGACTTCTGCACGCTGCGGCGGAGGTCAAAATATACAGAATATTCTGCATAAAAGCGGTTGCGAAACGGAGAAAAGTGTGATATGATATGAAATTACTGAACAGCGGCGCAGTATCCTAGTCAGATCTGCCGTCTCCTAAGAAGGGCCTAAAAATCCTTTAAAGGGCACAACTGTGAAACCTCTGGTGCTTGCTTCTTACGCCCAGTTTGGGGTGGGTGCTGGAGGGAGGCGTGCGAAATGCCCGCCTGCGGATGTAGGGCGCCCCTCAATGGCATGAGGGACCCGACCCTGCTTCCGTGGAGACCTGCTGTTGTGCACAGGCGTACTCCCCTTGTGGTAAGCGACCTGTGTACGAGGCAGTTGACGTCATCGACCCCGATGGCAAGAAACCTGCATCGCGGTGCTACCCGGCCTTTGTGCCGTGAACGCTGTGTGCAGAGTAGCCTGCCTTGCGTGGGCACGGTGAATAGGGGAGCTGAAGCACCAAAGGCCCCGGCCAGGGCCCGCGTGCGATTCCCTTGAAACCCTGCCTGCAAAAGAGGATAAGAGGCGGCGTGACTGCAGTGGAAATCACCTAGGCTGTCCATTTCTGTGGGGCCTTGGGAGGATTGCAGTGCGGACTAAGTGGCAGTCGGGTATCACGACGCGGCAACGCCGTGATACAGCACCTAAGGGGAAACCACCTGATCGGCGACGAGAGGCGTGCTGTGGGGAAATCCAACCCGTACCTAAGCCGCAAGATTTACTCCCAATGCTGCCCTGTTCAGTTTTTGACTTTGATCGCCGGAGTAAGTCCGGTGTTTTGAAATGAGGTTTTTTCATCTTGAGTGACAAAAACAAGCCCAAAAAGAAGAACGACCACTGGCCCTTACGGGTCTTTTTCATGGCGGTGATACTCAGCGCGCTGCTGAGTTTTTTCTCCTCTACTGCGCTGAACGGAGCGGGCTATGTGGTGGCGGGCCTTGTGCTGGCGGCGTTTATCGCCCTGGGCATCGTGTTCGATATGATCGGCGTGGCGGTGACGGCGGCCGACCCGAAGCCGTTCCACTCCATGGCCGCCCATAAGGAAAAGGGCGGCAAGGAGGCCATTCGCCTGCTGTCCAACGCCAACCGCGTCAGCTCCGTGTGCAACGACGTGGTGGGCGATATCTGCGGCATCGTCAGCGGTTCTACCGCGGCGGTGATCGTGGCTGCCCTGCAGCGGGATCTCAGCACCACCAACGTGATGATCTCCATCGGTGTGACGGCGCTGATCTCCGGCCTGACCATCGGCGGCAAGGCTTTGTTCAAGAAGGTGGCCATCAATGAGTGTACCGCCGTGGTGTACCGGGTGGCGCGGATCATGCACGCGCTGCATCTCTATCGCTGAAATGAGGAATGACCCCTGATGCTGGAATCGATCCACAGCCCCTCCGATGTGAAGCGGCTGAACAGTACCCAGACCCGTCAGCTTTGCGATGAGCTTCGCACCTTTCTGGTGCGCAGCGTGGCAAAGACCGGCGGCCATCTGGCATCCAATCTGGGCGTGGTGGAGCTGACTGTCGCCATCCACCGGGTGTTTGACACGTCCCGCGACCGGCTGGTGTTCGACGTAGGACACCAGTGCTATGTGCATAAAATTTTAACGGGCCGCCGGGAGCAGATGGATACCCTGCGGCAGTTTGGCGGGCTTTCCGGCTTCCCCAAGCCCTATGAGAGCGTTCACGACGCCTTTATGGCAGGACATGCTTCCAACTCTGTGTCGGTGGCGCTGGGCATGGCGAAAGCACGCACCATGCGCCATGAAAACTACGACGTGATCGCCTTGATCGGTGACGGTGCGCTGGGCGGCGGTCTCAGCTTTGAGGGGCTGAATAATGCCGGAGCCTCCGGCGAGCCCATGATCGTCATTTTGAATGACAACGGCATGTCCATCGCACCCAACGTGGGCGCGGTCAGCCGCCATCTGTCCCGTTTGCGGACGAAGCCGGGCTACTATGAATTCAAGAAGCGTTACCGTCAGCTGCTGGGGAACGGCCCGGTGGGCGGTAAGCTCTATCGCATCAGCCACGATGTCAAAACGGCGCTGAAAAAGACGCTGCTGCCGGACAGCTCCATGTTTGAGAGTATGGGCTTTTCCTACATGGGGCCGGTGGACGGCCACGATGTGGAAGCGCTGACGCAATCTCTGCAATGGGCGCGGGAGCAGCGCTGTCCCGTGCTGCTGCATGTGCGCACTGTAAAAGGGAAGGGCTATTCTCTCGCCGAGGAGCGCCCCGCCGACTATCACGGCGTATCGCCCTTTGATCCGGTCACCGGTAAGCCACTGCGTACTGCAAAAATGGATTTCTCCCACGTGTTCGGCCAGGAGCTGACCGCGCTGGCAGGGGAGGACGGGCGCGTATGCGCCATCACCGCCGCCATGCAGGAGGGCACCGGACTGACGGAGTTCGCCCGGAAATATCCCGACCGCCTTTTTGACGTAGGTATTGCCGAGGGACATGCCGTGTCCATGGCGGGCGGCATGGCGAAGCAGGGACTTGTTCCGGTGTTTGCCGTATACTCCAGCTTTTTGCAGCGGGGCTACGACCAGCTGCTTCAGGATGTGGCGCTGGATGGCCTGCATGTGGTGCTGGGCGTTGACCGGGCGGGTCTCGTGGGCGCTGACGGCGAGACGCACCACGGCTGCTTCGATGCCCTGTATCTCTCTCAGGTGCCCCACATGACGGTGCTGTGCCCCGCCAGCTTTGCCGAGCTGCGGCAGATGCTGCGACGGGCGGTGTTGGAGCTGACCGGCCCTGTTGCTGTCCGCTATCCCCGCGGCGGCGAGGGTGCGTATCAGGACTGCTGCGGCAATGAGACCTTTACGCAGGTGCGTCCGGGAGCGGACTGCACCATCCTGACCTACGGCGTCCTGATCAACGAAGCGCTGGCGGCGGCGGAGCTGCTGCATGAAGCGGGGGTCGAGACCCGGGTGGTGAAGCTGAACGCCATCGCGCCGCTGGACGGCAACGCGGTGCTGGCGGCGCTGGGCAGTGAAAAGCGCCTGCTAGTGCTGGAGGACTGCGTGGGCAGCGGCTGTGTAGGCCAGCGGCTGACGGCCATTCTGGCTCAGCGTGGCCGGATGCCGGAGCGGCTTATTTTGAAGAACCTGGGGGACACCATCCCCTGTCACGGCACCGTGCCGCAGCTGTATGCTCAGTGCGGGCTGGATGCGGCAAGTGTGGCGGCCGCGTTGAAGGAGGCGTGCCATGAGCAATAAAACAAGACTGGACATCCTGCTGGTGGAGCAGGGCTTACAGGAGAGCCGCCAGAAGGCGCAGGCCACCATTATGGCGGGCATCGTGTACGTCAACAACCGGAAGGTGGACAAGCCGGGCACGGCGGTGCCCAACGACGCCCATATCGAGGTGCGGGGCAAGACGCTGCGGTATGTGAGCCGGGGCGGCCTGAAGCTGGAAAAGGCCATGCAGGTGTGGCCCATCACGTTAGAGGGAAAGACCTGTGCCGATATCGGCTCCTCCACCGGCGGCTTTACCGACTGCATGCTGCAAAACGGCGCGGCCAAGGTGTACGCCGTGGACGTGGGCACCAATCAGCTGGCATGGAAGCTGCGCACCGATCCAAGGGTGGTGTGTCTGGAAAAGACCAACGCCAGAACTCTGACGGCGGAGCAGGTGCCCGACCCGCTGGACTTTGCCTCCATCGACGTGTCCTTCATCTCTCTGAAGCTGATCTTTCCGGCGCTGTACCCGCTGCTGCGGCAGGGCGGTGAGATCGCCTGCCTTATTAAGCCCCAGTTTGAAGCGGGCCGGGAAAAGGTGGGCAAAAAGGGTGTCGTCCGTGACGCCGCCGTGCATCTGGAGGTGCTGGAGCACTTCCGGGAGCATGCAAAGGAAAATAACTTTACAATACTTGGAATTACATATTCTCCCATCCGTGGCCCGGAGGGGAATATTGAATATTTGGGATACCTTCGCAAATCCGAGGAACAGGACGCGGACATTGACCTGCGCGCTGTGGTGACAGCATCCCATGAGACATTGAAAGAGGGGGAAGCGCAGTGAAAAAGAAAGTGATCCTATGCCCCAATCCCTACCGGGACAGCGAACTGAAGGTGGCCAAGGACGCCAAGGCCATTCTGGAGGGGATCGGCTTTGAAACGGTGGTGTGCCTGCCGTTCCACCGGGACGGCTACGGCGACGAGCTGGGCGTTCCCGTGCGGCAGCTCCAGCAGGAGATCAAGTCTGCCGACCTGATGATCGCCTTCGGCGGCGACGGCACCATCCTGCACCTGAGCCGCACGGCGGCACTGCACAACGTGCCGGTGCTGGGCATCAATCTGGGCAGCCTGGGCTTCATGTCGGAGCTGGAGGCCAACGAGCTGGAGCGCCTGCGTGACCTGCAAAGCTGGGACTTCGTGGTGGAGTCCCGTATGATGCTGGATGTGACCATCTTCCGGAACGGCAACGCGGTGTACAGCAACATCGCTCTGAACGACGCGGTGGTGTCAAAGGGCTCTGTAGCAAGGGTTGTAAGGCTGGATATCTTTACAGAGGAGGGCCGCCTCACCAAGGTCACAGGCGACGGCGTGGTGATCTCTACCCCCACCGGCTCCACCGGCTATTCCATGGCGGCGGGCGGCCCCATCGTGGAGCCTACAGCCCGGAATCTGCTGATCACGCCCATCTGTCCCCACTCCACCCGCGCCACGTCCTATGTGCTGTCGCCGGAGCATGTGATCACCATCGAGGCGGCGGACGCCAACCGGAAGTTCGTCTATCTCTCCGCCGACGGCGGCAAGGCGTTTTCTCTGAAAAACGGCGATAAGGTGCGGGTGCGGCAGTCCAAGTTTGCCATGGGGCTTGTGCGCCTCAGCAAAAAGAGCTTCTGCGAGATCCTTGACTATAAAATGGGAGGCTGCGAAAAATGAAAAATGTGCGACAGGAAAAGCTGCTGCAGATCATCAGCGAGGAAGCCATCGAGACGCAGGAGCAGCTTTTGCAGCGCCTGAACGACCTAGGCATCCGCTCGACGCAAGCCACCATTTCCCGGGATATCAAGCAGCTTCATCTGGTGAAGGAGCCTACCGGGCAGGGCCGCTATCGCTATGCCGTGTCGGTGCAGAAAACGAAGCTGAACTTTGCCGACAAGCTGCGCACCATCTTCCGCGAGAGCGTGGTCAGCGTAGAGGCGGCCCAGAACATCGTGGTGCTGAAAACCATCGAGGGTATGGCGCAGGGTGCGGCCTTTGCGCTGGATAACATGGGCGATACCGATATCGTGGGAACACTGGCCGGTGACGACACCATCTTTCTGGTGTTCCACGATACGATCCAGGCGCTTGACTTCTGCGAACAGGTGAAACAGATGCTGCGCTGAATCGCGCAGGGAGGAACGCTATGCTGGAACTGCTTCATATCGAGAATATCGCCATTATCGAGGAGGCGGAGATCGCTTTCCGTCCCGGCTTCAACGCCCTGACCGGCGAGACCGGCGCCGGTAAGTCCATCGTCATCGACGCCATGAGCGCCGTGCTGGGCCAGCGCACCTCCCGCGACCTGATCCGTACCGGCGCCAGTAAGGCCTTTGTCAGCGCGCTGTTCTCCCATGTAGACCCCGCGCTGTGCGAGGAGCTGGGCGCATCGCCGGACGAAAACGGCGACCTGATGCTCCAGCGTGAGATCGGCACGGACGGAAAGAACGTCTGCCGCGTGGGCGGACGGCCCGTCACCGTGTCCCAGCTACGGACGCTGGGCAGCCGCCTGGTGAATATCCACGGCCAGCACGACGGACAGCAGCTGCTGGACGAGGAGCAGCATCTGGCGTACCTTGACAGCTTCGGAAAGGTAGAAAATCTTTTAGACGCGTATACCGGCAAGTATAATAGCTTAACAGAGATACGCCGCAAAATGAACGCCCTGCAAATGGACGAGGCGGAAAAAGCGCGGCGAATGGACACCCTGCAATACCAGATCAACGAACTGGAGCGGGCCAAGCTGAAGCCCGGCGAGGAGGAAGAACTGCAAGGCCGCCGCAATCTGCTGCGGAACGCCGAAAAGTTTATTTCCGCCGTGTCCGGCGCGGACTATGCCCTCAACGGCGGCGAGGATGGCAGCGGTGTCCTGAATCTGCTGCGGCAGGCGCAGGACGCACTGGGCACCGTGCGCCATCTGGACGAGGGCTTCAACGCCCTGTACGAGCGGCTGGAGAGCGCTTACAGCGAGGCCTATGACATTGCCTTTTCCGTGGCGGAGCAGCGGGAGAACTTCGATTTTTCCCCTAACGAGCTGGACGAGGTGGAGGGCCGGCTGGATCAGCTGTACCGCCTGAAAAAGAAGTACGGCGCCACCGTGGAGGACATGCTGACGTATCTGGACAACTGCCGCAGGGAACTGGACGATATTGCCTATGTCGGCGACGCACTGGAGCGGCTGGAAAAGGACTGCGCCAAGGCGGAGAAAGCCGCCCGGAAAGCGGCGGCGGAGCTGTCCGCCGCCCGGAAAGCGGCGGGGGAGACCCTGTCGCAGGCCATCCTGACGGAGCTGCAGCAGCTGGATATGGGCAAGATTCGCTTTCAGGTGGACTTTGCCGAGAAGCCGCTGGACGCCACCGGCATGGATCAGGTGCGCTTCCTCATGTCCGCCAATCTGGGCGAGGAACTGAAGCCTATCAACAAGATCGCCTCCGGCGGTGAGCTGGCCCGCATCATGCTGGCCATGAAGAATGTTCTCAGCGAGCAGGATCATGTGGCCACCATGGTATTCGACGAGGTGGACACCGGCGTCAGCGGCCGGGCCGCCCAGAAGGTGGCCGAAAAGATGGCCCGCATCAGCCGCCATAAGCAGGTGCTGTGCGTCACCCATCTGCCCCAGCTGGCCGCCATGGCGGATACCCATTTCTCCGTGGAAAAGGGCGAAGCCAATGGCCGCACCTTTACGCGGGTGCAGCAGCTTGACCGCAAGCAGCGTCAGATGGAGCTGGCCCGTCTGACCGGCGGCAGCCACGTGACGGAGACCATGCTGCAGGGTGCGGAGGAGTTGCTGTCTCAGGCGGAGAAATTCCGGGCAGAGATATCGGAATAAATTTACCTTATGAGAGGGATTTATAAATATTTTTCATATTGCGAAAAAAGTGTTGACAAACGAAAAAAATCTGCTACAATAGTGGCAACTTGATACTGTTACCGTGATGAAGGGAAGAAGTAACACGCCCCGGCGCCTGCAAAGAGAACCTCTGGCTGGTGAAAAGAGGAGAGAGCGGCGCGTGTGAATACATCCCGGAGCAGCCTTCTGAAAGCCTGTATTTTGGGGTTAGTAGGGATGTGTCGGGTTCGCCCGTTACAGCGATAGGGTGTGTCAGCACCCGACGAGGCCGTATTCCGTGAGGAAACGGCGAACATGAGGTGGTACCGCGATAACTTGTCGCCCTCTGTCTAAGGACAGGGGGCGTTTTTATTTTGCTACCCCTCTTGTAAAAATCTTCAACATCACAGATCGTATAGGAAAGGAATGTAAGAAAATGGGTATTTATGAAGAACTTGTGGCCCGCGGCTTGATTGCTCAGGTCACCAATGAGGAAGAAATCCGCGAAATGGTCAACAACGGCAAGGCCACCTTCTACATCGGCTTTGACTGCACGGCCGATTCTCTGCATGTGGGTCACTTTATGGCGCTGTGCCTGATGAAGCGTTTGCAGATGGCGGGCAACAAGCCCATCGCCCTGATCGGCGACGGCACCACCCTGATCGGCGA
Organism: uncultured Eubacteriales bacterium; assembly: GCA_900548615.1. Taxonomy (GTDB): domain Bacteria; phylum Bacillota; class Clostridia; order Oscillospirales; family Oscillospiraceae; genus Vescimonas. The sequence goes on from URKW01000009.1 coordinate 21,614, forward strand.
CCCCTCCGGCCGCACCGACATGCGCCAGATGCTGACCGAGGAGACCATCAAGCACAATGCCGAGTGCTTCAAGCGCCAGATGGAAAAGTTCATCGACTTCTCCGACGGCAAGGCATTGATGCTGTATAACTCCGAGTGGCTGAAGCCGCTGAACTATATCGAGCTGTTGCGCGAGGTGGGCGGCTGCTTCTCCGTCAACAACATGCTGCGGGCCGAGTGCTACAAGCAGCGCATGGAGAAGGGTCTCAGCTTCCTGGAGTTCAACTACATGATCATGCAGAGCTACGACTTCTACTACATGTTCCAGCACTATGGCTGCAACATGCAGTTCGGCGGCAATGACCAGTGGTCCAACATGCTGGGCGGCACCGAGCTGATCCGCAAGAAGCTGGGCAAGGACGCTCACGCCATGACCATCACCCTGCTGCTGAACTCCGAGGGCAACAAGATGGGCAAGACCGCCAAGGGCGCCGTGTGGCTGGATCCCAACAAGACCAGCCCCTTCGAGTTCTATCAGTACTGGCGCAATGTGGGCGATGCCGACGTGCTGAAGTGCATCCGTATGCTGACCTTCCTGCCGCTGGAGCAGATCGACGCCATGTCCTCCTGGGAAGGCTCTCAGCTCAACGAGGCCAAGGACATTCTGGCCTACGAGCTGACCAAGCTGGTTCACGGCGAGGAGGAGGCCGATAAGGCCCGTACCGCCTCTCAGGCCCTGTTCTCCGGTGCCGGCGATACCGAGCATATGCCCACCACCGAGCTGACCAACGACGACTTCGGCGGCGGCTCCATCGACGTGCTGACTCTGCTGGTGAAGTGCGGTCTGGCTGCCTCCAAGGGCGAGGCCCGCCGTCTGGTGCAGCAGGGCGGCGTGACCGTCAACGACGAGAAGGTGCCCGCTATCGAGACCACCTTCGGCTGCGAGCAGTTTACCGGTGACGGCGTGATCATCAAGAAGGGCAAGAAAGTTTTCCATCGCGCTGTTTTGGTATAAGGTTTCCTCCAAGACCCTATTCCTTGTTTATATCACTGACCATGATATAGCTCAAACAAAGAATCCGTGGCTTTCGCCACGGATTCTTTGTTTATTGGATAGACCTAATTGCGGGAGCATTTTTCCGCGTCGATGGCCAGCACGATCATCAGGGCATACAGGGCGTCTTGCTCCTCCGCCACATCGATCACGTAGGTGTCCGTCCAGTGGAACAGCTCCTTGGAGACTGTTGCCACCTGCCGGTTCTGGGCGTCCAGAATGGTATAGTCCCACTCCATGAAGCTGCCCTCCACCCACCAGCCCTTGCAGTCCAGAGTAAACGACGGCCGCAGGAAGGTGAATTCCTTGCAGATGGTGCCAACGCACTGTTCGCCGATGTACAGGTCAAACTTGGGCAGGAACGTAAAAACCTGTTGCTTCACGGTGGCGATGTGCCGCCCCATGGGATCGAGGATGTGCAGGCAGTGTCCCCACGCCAGCTTGCCCTCCACCGTAAAGGCCACTGCGCCGCTGTCGTCCATGTGATAGATGTCGTAGCTGTCAAACCAGGAAAACATCCGCTGCTTGAAATAGAGCTTCATATAGGGAAACCTCCTGTTCCTGTTTTCTCTATTTTACCTTTTCCTTGCCGCAATGTCCAGCAACTTAAAATTGCATAGGAAAAAAACTCCACGCAAGTTTAAGTTGCGTGGAGTTTTATATCGCGATATCACACAGAAAACAGGATATCCGCGTAGGAGGGGAAGGGCCAGTGCTGTGCGCTGGTGATGGTCTCCAGCTGGTTGATAAGGGCGCTGGCCTTCTGGCGGCGGGCGTCCACCTCGTCGCGGTAGTAGCAGGCGGCCTTGATGCCGCCGTCCATGGCGGGCGCTTTGCTGATGGCGCGCTCCAGCGCGTCACAGGTGTCGTACAGCTTACCGGACAGGTCGGCCAGCTTCCGCAGCGTGTTTTCCTCCATCTTGGCAGACAGAGAGATACCGCAGTTCTTCTTGTGGAACAGGGCGGTGGCCAGCTCATCGGAATACTTGCTGACGGCGGGCAGGATCTGGCGACGTGTCATGTCCAGCAGGGTATTGCCCTCGATGGTCATGACCTTGCAGTAGTTCTCCAGATGGATGTTGTAGCGGGCCTCCAGCTCGTCGCGGGTCAGCACACCGTGGCGGCTGAACATCGCCACATTCTTCTCGTTGATATAGGCGGGCAGAGCATCCACGGTGTTGCCCATGTTGCACAGGCCGCGGCGCTTGGCCTCCACCACCCACTCGTCGCTGTAGCCGTTGCCGTTGAAGATGATCCGCTGGTGGGCGGCAAAGGTGTCATGCAGCAGCGTTTGCAGGGCGGACTGGAAATCCTCGGCCTTTTCCAGAATGTCGGCGAACTGCTCCAGCTCCTCCGTCATGATGGTGTTCATCACGGCGCTGGGGCTGGCGATGGACTGGCTGGAGCCCAGCATGCGGAACTCGAACTTGTTGCCGGTGAAAGCCAGGGGAGAGGTGCGGTTCCGGTCGGTGGTGTCCTGCGGAATCTCCGGCAGAGTGTCCACGCCGATCTCAAGGCGGCGTTTGGTCACGTCCACGTACTCCGTGCCCTGAATGATGGAGTCCAGAATGGCGGTCAGCTCGTCGCCCAGAAACACGGACACGATGGCGGGAGGAGCCTCGTTGCCGCCCAGACGGCGGTCGTTGCCGGGGTAGGCCACGCAGCAGCGCAGCATGTCCTGATACTCGTCCGCGCCCTTGATAAAGGCCGCCAGAAACAGCAGGAACTGGGCGTTCTGGCTGGGAGTCTTGCCGGGCTTCAGCAGATTCTCGCCAGTGTCGGTCTGCAAAGACCAGTTGTCGTGCTTGCCGCTGCCGTTGACCCCGGCAAAGGGCTTTTCGTGGAGCAGACACACCAGACCGTGGCGCTCGGCCACGGTTTTCAGCAGCTCCATGGTCAGCTGGTTGTGGTCGCAGGCGATGTTGGCGTTGCAGTAAACGGGGGCGTTCTCGTGCTGGGCGGGAGCCACCTCGTTGTGCTCTGTCTTGGAGAACACGCCCAGCTTCCACAGCTCCACGTCCAGCTCGTGCATGAAAGCCGCCACACGGGGTTTGATGGCGCCGTAGTAGTGGTCGTCCAGCTCCTGTCCCTTGGGCGGCTTGGCGCCGAACAGCGTCCGGCCGCACAGCCGCAGATCCTCACGGCGGCGATAGTCCTCCTTGTCGATAAGGAAGTACTCCTGCTCCGCGCCCACCTGAGGGATCACGTGCTGGGCCTCGGTGTTGCCGAACAGCCGCAGGATGCGGATGCACTGCTGATCCAGCGCGTGCATGGAGCGCAGCAGCGGCGTTTTCTTGTCCAGTGTATTGCCGGAATAGGAGCAGAAGATGGTGGGGATGCACAGGGTCTTATCCTTCACGAAGGCGTAGGACGTGGGATCCCACGCGGTGTAGCCGCGAGCCTCGAAGGTGGCCCGCAGACCGCCGGAGGGGAAGCTGGAAGCGTCCGCCTCGCCGCGGCTCAGCTCCTTGCCGGACAGCTCCATCAGAATGCGGCCGTCTCCGGTGGGGGTGATGAAGCTGTCGTGCTTCTCGGCGGTGAAGCCAGTCATGGGCTGGAACCAGTGGGTGAAGTGGGTAGCGCCCAGCTCCGTGGCCCAGTCCTTCATGGCGCAGGCGATCTCGTCGGCAATGGAACGATCCAGCGACTTCCCCTGCGCCTGACATTGCTGCCACGCCTGATAGACGTCAGGGCTGAGGCGCTGTCGCATCTTCTCCTCGGTAAACACCATACTGCCGAAGATGTCGGGAATCCGTGTCACATTCTCGTTCATTGTATGATTCTCCTTTCACCGCCCGTTCGGCGGATACTATTACATAAAAAGCGCCATCACGTGGGGCGTCACATAGACCTCCGCCACGGCGGCCACCGCCAGCAGCGGCAGGATATGCAGGATAAACACCCGCAGCAGATTCAGCATCAGGGGCTTCATCATGCCCTTTGTATTGCTTCGCACGTATTGCGTGATCTGCCTGCACAGCAGAAAGCCGCCGGCAAACGCCAGCATCAGGGCGGTCAGCTCGAAAATGCCATGGGGCAGGATGCCTGCCAGATATACCAGCAGGGAAACGCCGTTGTTCACATAGTATGCGGCAAACACGCCGAGGATCAGCGCGTTGGTGCCCAGCGCCAGCGCCGTCAGATACAGGAACGGGATAAAGCCGTACAGGATGCTGACGGCGGAGGCCCGTACATTATTGCCGAACAGCGCCAGCAGGTTGATGCCGCCGTCCTCGTCGATCAATCCCTCCAGCTGGATCATCTCCTGAAAATAGCTTATGATGGTGTCCGGCAGGGACTTGAAGAAAAGTCCCACGCCGAAAGCCAGCAGGCAGATGACCAGAAACGCGGCGGCGGTGATCAGCAGGGACTCGCCGAATTCCTCCCGATAGAACCGCCACAGGGCGCGGTGCTGTTGCTTCAACCACTCCATGCGTTACCCCAGCTTGGCCAGACCGGCCTTCAGGCGGCGCAGCGTCTCGTCGCGGCCCAGGATCTGGCAGATCTCCACGGCGCCGCCGGGGGTCACCAGCTTGCCGGCGGCGGCGATACGCACCGGCCACATGAGGGTGGCGTTCTTCACGCCCAACTGCTCCGCCAGCGCGATCAGGCTGTCGTGGATGGCGTCCGTCGTCCAGTCGGGCAGCTGCTCCAGCATGGGAATGGCGGCCTCCAGCATGGTTTTGCAGACCTCGGGATTGGTCTTGGATTTCTTGTTGGTGAAGAAGTCGATGCCGTATTCCGGGCAGGCGTCGAAGAAATCCACCTTTTCGGGGATCTCCGTCAGCTTTTCGCAGCGGGCCTGCAGCAGACCCGCGATGGCGGCAATATCGAAATCGCCCTTGACGCTCTGGCGGATGTAGGGCTCCGCCACCTTGGCAAAGGCGGCAGGCTCCATAGCCCGCAGATACACGGCGTTGAAGTGATCCAGCTTGGCGATATCGAAGATGGCGGGGGACTTGGAGATACCCGTCATGTCAAAGACCTTGGTCAGCTCCTCCAGAGAGAAGATCTCCTGCTCGGCATACTCGCCCTTGGGAGACCAGCCCAGCAGTGCCACATAGTTCAGGATCGCCTCGGTCAGATAGCCCTGTGCCTTCAAATCTTCATAGCTGGGGTCGCCGTGGCGCTTGGACATTTTGTTCTGGGCGTCCCGCATGACGGGGGAGCAGTGGACGTAGGTAGGCACCTCCCAGCCGAAGGCGTGGTACAGCAGATCGTACTTGGGAGCGGAGGACAGATATTCGCTGCCCCGCACCACATGGGTAATGCCCATCAGGTGGTCGTCGATGACGTTGGCAAAGTTATAGGTGGGCAGACCGTCCCGCTTTAGCAGCACCTGATCGTCCAGCGTGCTGTTCTCCACGGTGATATCGCCGAAAATGGCGTCGTGGAAGGTGGTAGTGCCCTCTGCGGGGATCTTTTGGCGGATGACGTAGGGCTCGCCCGCCTCTACCCGCTTCATGGCCTCGTCAAGAGGCATGTCGCGGCAAGGATCGGCAGCACGGTCAAACTCGCCGGAATCCTCCTCGGACTCCGCCTTCTCGCAGAAGCAGTAGTACGCGCCGCCCTTTTCTACCAGCAGCCGGGCATAGTGGCCATAGGTGTCACGGCGCTGGGACTGGATATAGGGAGCCACGGGGCCGCCCACATCGGGGCCTTCGTCGTGGTTCAGGCCGCACTCGGCCATGGTGCGGTAGATGACGTCGGTAGCGCCCTCTACCAGACGGCCCTGATCGGTGTCCTCGATCCGCAGGATGAAGGTGCCGCCCTGATTGCGGGCGATCAGCCAGGTATACAGCGCCGTGCGCAGGTTGCCCACGTGCATATAGCCGGTGGGAGACGGCGCGAAACGGGTACGCACCTTTCCGTGGGGGATTTTTTCCTCCATCTGGGTAAAATAGTTCATATCCATTGCCATATCAGTTACCTCCGGCATTTTGACAAATTACCTATCTATTATATGGTTTTCTGGGGAAAAGTCAATGACGATCGTGGGATTCCATTGATTTTTTGAACCAAACGTGGTAGGATAGGGAACGCAAGAAGAATACGGGCGCTATGCCCGCAACAATGTGAGGTAAAAAATGGCTGATACGAAAAAGAGAATCTTCAGCGGCATCCAGCCCTCCGGTGAGCTGACTCTGGGCTCCTACATGGGCGCCATCAAGAATTGGGTGGATCTGCAGGACGAGTACGACTGCCTGTACTGCATCGTGGACATGCACGCCATCACCGTGCGGCAGGATCCCGCCACGCTGCGCAAGCGCAGCGTTAACCAGCTGGCTCAGTATATCGCCTGCGGCCTGGATCCCCAGAAGAACATCATGTTTATCCAGAGCCACGTGCCCCAGCACGCGGAGCTGGGCTGGATCCTGGGCTGCTACACCCAGTTCGGCGAGCTGAGCCGCATGACCCAGTTCAAGGCCAAGTCCGCCCAGCACGCCGACAACATCACGGCGGGCCTGTTCACCTATCCGGTGCTGATGGCCGCCGACATCCTGCTGTACCAGGCGGATCTGGTGCCGGTGGGCGAGGATCAGCGCCAGCATGTGGAGCTGACCCGCGATATCGCCCAGCGCTTCAACAGCGTATACAGCGATACCTTCGTGCTGCCCCAGGCGTTTATCCCCAAGGTAGGCGCACGTCTCATGTCGCTGGACGACCCCACCACCAAGATGAGCAAGTCCCTGCCCGACGGCTGCGTGAACCTGATGGACGCGCCGGAGGTCATCATGAAGAAGTTCAAGCGCGCCGTCACCGACTGCGAAACCGCCGTCAAGTACGACAAGGAGAACAAGGCCGGCATCTCCAACCTGCTGACCATCTACTGCGCCGCCACCGGCAAGACGCTGCAGGAGGCCGAGGCGGAGTTTGAGGGCCAGGGCTACGGCGTGTTCAAGCCTGCCGTGGGCGAGGCCGTTGTGGAGCTGCTGCGTCCCATCCGGGAGGAGAGCCAGCGCATCATGGACGACAAGGCGTATCTGGAGAGCGTCTATCAGGATGGCGCGGAGCGTGCCCGCCGTCTGGCGCTGAAGACCCTCAGCAAGGTGCAGCGCAAGGTGGGCTTTGTGGCGGCAAAATAAGCACCAAATGTTTGGAATGTTTCTTGCAAAAAGTTTTTAAGTCTGCTATAATAAAAATCAGGACACCTCCGGGGGATCCCGGCGATCATTTCAAAACAAAGAAAGGAACATCGTCATTATGATCTATACGACTGAGGTTCAGCATATGTGCCCCGTAGCCAAGGGCGCTTATCACGGCCCGGCTCCCATTCCCGAAGAGGGCAAGTGGGTGCAGGCCAAGGAGATCAGCGATATCTCCGGCTTTACCCATGGCATCGGCTGGTGCGCACCCCAGCAGGGCGCCTGCAAGCTGACCCTGAATGTGAAAAACGGCATCATTGAGGAAGCGCTGGTAGAGACCATCGGCTGCTCCGGCATGACCCATTCCGCCGCCATGGCTTCCGAGATTCTGATCGGCAAGACCATTCTGGAGGCGCTGAATACCGACCTGGTGTGCGACGCCATCAACACCGCCATGCGCGAGCTGTTTCTGCAGATCGTCTATGGCCGCACCCAGTCCGCGTTCTCCGAGGGCGGCTTGTCCGTGGGCGCTTCTCTGGAGGATCTGGGCAAGGGCCTGCGTTCTCAGGTGGGCACCATGTTTGCCACCAAGGAGAAGGGTCCCCGCTATCTGGAGATGGCCGAGGGCTATTGCAGCCGTCTGGCGCTGAACAAGGATGACGAGATCATCGGCTACGAGTTTATCAGCCTTGGCAAGATGATGGACTTCATCAAGAAGGGCGACGACGCCAACGAGGCACTGAAGAAGGCCACCGGCCATTACGGCCAGTGGGACAGCGCGGTCAAGTATATTGACCCCCGTCACGAGTAAGGGAGGAGGACGAAATCATGGCTCTGTTTGAAAGTTACGAGAGAAGAATCGACAAGATCAACGGCGTCCTCGCCCAGTACGGCATCGGCTCCGTGGAGGAGTGCCGCGAGATCTGCAAGGCCAAGGGCTTTGATCCCTATGAGATCGTGAAGGGCATCCAGCCCATCTGCTTTGAGAACGCCTGCTGGGCGTACACCGTGGGCGCGGCCATCGCCATCAAGTCCGGCGTCAAGACTGCCGCCGAGGCTGCCAAGATGATCGGCGTGGGCCTCCAGTCCTTCTGCATCGACGGCTCTGTGGCCGAGGATCGTAAGGTTGGTCTGGGCCACGGCAATCTGGGCGCCATGCTGCTGAGCGACGAGTCCAAGTGCTTCGCCTTCCTGGCCGGTCACGAGTCCTTCGCCGCCGCCGAGGGCGCCATCGGCATTGTCAAGAACGCCAACAAGGCCCGCAAGCAGCCCCTGCGCGTCATCCTGAACGGCCTGGGCAAGGATGCCGCCCAGATCATCAGCCGCATCAACGGCTTCACCTATGTGCAGACCCAGTTCGACTACTACACCAGCGAGCTGAAGATCGTCCGCGAGATCCGCTATTCCGAGACCGAGCGTGCCGACGTCCGCTGCTACGGCGCAGACGACGTCCGCGAGGGCGTGGCCATCATGCATCACGAGGGCGTGGACGTGTCCATCACCGGTAACTCCACCAACCCCACCCGTTTCCAGCATCCTGTGGCGGGCACCTATAAGAAGGAATGCATCGAGCAGGGGAAGAAGTACTTCTCCGTGGCTTCCGGCGGCGGCACCGGCCGTACCCTGCATCCCGACAATATGGCTGCCGGTCCTGCCAGCTATGGTATGACCGATACCATGGGCCGCATGCACTCCGACGCGCAGTTTGCCGGCTCCAGCTCCGTCCCCGCTCACGTGGAGATGATGGGCTTCCTGGGCATGGGCAACAACCCCATGGTGGGCGCGACCGTCGCTGTCGCCGTGGCGGTAGAGGAAGCGGTCAAGTAAACGAACGACCCGCAACCCCGCATAAACACTAGAATATAAACGCAAGTAGGAGCGGTATAGGAGCAATGCAGATAAGTCATGCATTACTCCTATACCGCTCCTACATTTATATTTCTACATTATTGATTTGCCTGCTGCGTATTGCCAGAAGTATCCTGACCTTATTGCCAAAGCTCAGATCGCCGAAATCCATATCGTCGGCATTGAAGTCTCTGAGATGCTTTCCGCCGCCGATGCTCATGCTGTCCAGCCCTTTCTATGTGAACACCGCTGGGCGGTGATTGCCATTTGTCTGCCGCTTTCAGCATATCGCCCCGGTGGACAGTTGACCGCCGACACGCGGAGAATCTTGCTATAGCTGTGGGTGTGTTCCGCGTGTTTCTGCCGTACAGTATGCCGCCGTGACCTGAAATAGACCCGAAAAAATCCATGAGGGAACTGTGAACTTTTCTCTCCCAACGGCAGAGATTTTCAGGTTCATTTTGGGTCGCCGTGGGAGAATAGGCATAATAAATGGAGGTGAAGTGCCATGCGTATCCTGATCGCGGAAGATGAAGTGACCATCGCCCGTGTGCTGAAGGTCATGCTGGAAAAGAACAAATACGCTGTGGATATGGTTCACAACGGCAGCGACGCGCTGGACTACATACAGGCCGTCGGCTACGACGCGCTGGTGCTGGATATTATGATGCCGGGGAAGGACGGGATCGAGGTATTGAAGGCCGCCCGCGCAGAGGAAAACACCACACCTGCCTTGTTCCTGACCGCCAAGGCGGAGGTGGCCGACCGGGTAGCCGGACTGGATGCCGGGGCGGACGATTACCTGCCCAAGCCCTTTGCCGCAAACGAATTTCTTGCCCGTGTCCGCGCCCTCACCCGTCGCAGCAACACCTACGCTTCGTTTGCGCTCAGCTTCGGAAATGTCACACTGGACTGTTGTCAATATCTGCTGAAAACCGCTTTCGAGGAAGTGCGGCTGAACAACAAAGAGTTTCAGCTTACGGAGTTGTTCCTCCGCCATCCCCGGCAGGTGTTTTCCTCGGAGCACCTGATGGAAAAGGTCTGGGGCCTTGACAGCGAGGCGGAGATGGATGTTGTGTGGACGTACATCGGCTTCCTGCGGAGGAAGCTCCGCCAGATCGGCGCGGATATTGAGATCAGGACGATCCGCGGGGCGGGCTATGCGCTGGAGGAAATGCCATGCTGAAGAAGATGCGCTGGCGCTTTATCGGCGCGGCAATGGCAGCGTTTACGGCGGTGGTTCTGACGCTGCTGTGCTTCGTGAATCTGTGGAACTACCATAGCGTAACCAATCAGCAGAACGAAGCGCTGACGCGGCTCATGGAGATAGAGGATCAGCAGATGCCGTTTTCTTCCCGCCGGGGTGCGCTGCCTTTCGATGATTGGTCGCATTTCTCACCCGAGGTGCAATATTCGCTGCGTTTTTTCTCCGTCCACTATGATACCGAGGGTTCTGTTCTGCGGGTAAATCAGGATTATATCGCCTCCATCTCCGAAGGCGACGCCGAGCACTACGCGGACGCGGCGCTGGAGAACGGGAAAGTCCGCGGCTATGGAAGCGGCTATGAAAGCGGCTATCGCTATCTGGTCAGCACGACGGAGGACGAAACGGTGGTGCTGTTCCTCAACTCCGAGCGGGAGATACAGACCATGCGGTCGCTGCTGTGGATCACGCTGGCCATCGCTGCCGCGTGCCTTGTGGTAGCGAAGCGGCTTTTCAGCACATCTTCACGGAGCTTATCCACGACCTCCTGCAGTTCCTTCTTGAACGCGGGGCTGTTCAGCTCCTCCGGGCCGCGGGGCCACCATGTATGCCAGAACTCGTTGCCACTGCGCCCGAAGTCCATGCGGACATGTCCAACGGTACCCAGCCGCCTATCTTCTTCGGGGTGCGGGGTATAAAATAAGCCCGCCTCCTCCGGGCGGGCAGGTCGGATATGAAATTGCGTTGAATCTTTCAAGGTTAAGATCTCCTTTCGGTGTGGAATTTGGCTTTACACATTTTTGGGGGTGTGCTATGATGTGGCAAACAAATCGGAAGTTGTGAAGGCAAATGAATCGGATACTACGATACAAGATACCATAAGGCATTAAGGCGGTACCACCAGCCGGTGCAGAAGATGCTCATTCATTTCTGCGCCCCTGTCCCTTGACGGTCAGGATGCCGTCCAGCGTGGTGGCGGTGATCCGCAGGCGCTCGGCCACGGCGATGTCGTTTTTCACGCTTTCATTCACGGTGCCGCCGCAAACCACCAGCACACGAGCGCGGCGCAGATACTCCCGCGCCATGTCGATGCAGTCCTTGTGCTCCTGCGGAATCTCATCGCGTAGGAACAGCGGCAGAAACAGCGTGGGGCAGACGGGCGAAAAGCCCGCATCATAGACCGCCCTGCAATACTTGGCGGCATTTTCAGTGTTCTCAAACTCGTTCTCGCTCCACGGAGCGGTGATGTAGGCAAGGGGGCGTTTCATCGGTATCAAATCCTTTCTCCCGGAATCGGGCATGAAAAATGACGGCCTTTAGGGGCCGCCGTGAAAATCGTGATTGACCAGCATGGC
>URKW01000010.1 GCA_900548615.1 uncultured Eubacteriales bacterium
TCGAAAAACTCACCGTGCGTTTTTCAAGTTTTGGGATATTATCTCACATCGTTGGCCGGGATTCTAGGCGGGTGATTATTGTGCACTTACTGAAAAAAGCTGAGGCTCGGCGTATGCCGGGCCTCAGTTTTTTTGAAAACTTCCGTAAAAGCCCTTGACAAAATGGTTTACTCTTGATAAACTAACTGTAGAGTTTATCAAGAGTAAACCGAAAAGGAGGAGCGCTTATGGACAACATGGAGCTGGGCGAGGTACAGCTGCGGTTCGCGGAGCTGGTGTGGCATTACGCGCCGCTGCCGTCAGGCGAACTGGTGAAGATCTGCCAGCGGGAGCTGAACTGGAAGAAGCCCACCACCTACACGGTGCTGCGGAAGCTGTGCGAAAAGGGCCTGTTCAAAAACGAAAACGGCCTTGTGTCGGTGGTGATGACCCAGGAGCAGTTCTACGCCGCCAGGTCGGAGCAATTCGTGGAGGACGCCTTTGACGGGTCGCTGCCCGCCTTTATCACGGCCTTTACCTCCCGCAAGAAGCTGTCGGCGGCGGAGGTGGACGAGATTCAGCGGATGATCGACACATTCCGGAAGGAGGGCTGACTATGGATAATCTGCGGCAACTGTTTGTTGGCTCACTGAATCTGGCGGTGGCCGCCAGTTGGCTGATCGCGGCGCTCCTGCTGCTGCGTCCGCTGCTGAAAAAGCTGGCGCCCAAATGGGTGCTGTGTGCGCTGTGGGCGCTAGTGGCGGTGCGGCTGGTGTGCCCCGTGGCGCTCCAGTCCGACCTGTCGGTCTACCGGCTGGCGGGAGATGCCGTACAGTCCAGCGGTCAGGTGACGTATTTTCAGGATACAGGTTTCTGCGGCGATGTCAGATACCGTCCCGCCACGCTGCTGCCCGGCGTATCGGCGGAGACCCCGTCTACCCCGGACAGCACCGTGCCGGACGCCACAACGGCGGCGGACGCCATCCCCCAGCCCCAAACGCCCGCCCGCTCTGTGGATATGAACCTTCCCTCCATCCTGTGGGCGGTGGGTATCTATGTGATGCTGATGCTGGCGTTGGCGGGCTATCTGAGCTTGCGGGAGGACGTAGCGGCGTCCATCCCGCTGGAGGGCAATGTCTACCTGTGCGACAGCATCAAGTCCCCCTTTATTCTGGGGATGTTCCGACCCCGTATCTACCTGACCTCCGGCATGGATGAAGCGGCGCGTGTCTGCGTCCTGCGGCATGAAAGGGCTCATCTGCGGCGGGGCGATCACCTGTGGAAGCCGCTGGGCTTCCTGCTGCTGGCGGTGTACTGGTATAACCCGCTGGTGTGGGCGGCGTATATCCTTTTCTGCCGGGATATGGAGCTGGCCTGCGACGAGCGGGTGATCCGCGACATGGCGGCGGAGGAGCGGGCGACCTACTCTCAGGCGCTGCTGGATTGCAGTCGGGGCCGCCATTGGGTGGCGGCCTGCCCGCTGGCCTTTGGCGAGGTGGGGGTCAAGACCCGCGTAAAGGCGGTGCTGTGGTACAAAAAGCCCGCTTTCTGGGCGGTGCTGGCGGCGGTGGTGGTGTGCGCCGTGGTGGCGGTGTGCTTCCTGACCAACCCCAAGGGGACAGAGAACGAGGAGTCCGACCAGTCCCCGGCCAGCTATCAGAATGTGGCCCTTGTGGCCTATCAGACGGACACCGTCACGCTGACCGGCTATGCCGGCGATGTGGAGACCACCTCCGGCTCCACCCTGGGCAAGCTGCTGTCAAACGCCGATTGGACCTTCCTGCGGGAGAGCCGGGCTGATGACGGTACAGATGAGGACTACACCATTCTTGCGCAGGTGAACGACGACACCGCCCTTCGCTTCTATGCCGCAGCGCCGGGGGAGAGCACCGTCAAGATCACCGCCGGTGATGAGAGCCGCTGGTATAACATGGGAGAGATGGGCTGCGCCGATGTGCGGCGCGCCCTGACCCAGACCGACACGCTGCTGCTGAAACTGGCGGCGCAGGCGGAGGAGATGGACACCTTCGACATGACTTGGGCATACGGCGACACGCTGTATACGGACAACGGAATCCCCGCTCCGGTGCTGACCCGCTTCCTGCGGTCGGAGGTCTGGCAGCCGATCGAGTCGATCGACGAGGCGAGCTTCCAGCTTGCGGCCCTGCTGGAGATCGGCGACAGCACGCTGTATTTCTATGAGGACACATTGGAACGGAACAATTTAAGCTTCAGCGTCAGCAATGTGATCGTCAGCAGCGGCGGCGCGGAGCATGTCTACAGCATAGCGGACTCCAGCTTCCGCGACTGGCTGGAGGGCGATGCCCGCTATCTTGGTCAGACAGGCAAGGAACCGGAGACCGTCCTATTCGGCAGCTATGAGCAGGACGGCGACGCCGCCAACGGCAAGGAGCCTATCGAATGGCTGGTGCTGGCTCGGGACGGCGACAAGGCGCTGCTGCTCAGCAAATACGCGCTGGATCATCAGTCCTTCATGCCCTTCTATGAGCCGGTGACAGAGCCCTTCACCTGGGAGAACTGCTCCCTCCGCCAGTGGCTGAACAGTACGTTCCTCAATGCCGCGTTCAGCGCCGAGGAGCAGAGCCGGCTGCTGACCACCACCGTCATCACCGCTCCCGGTGGCCGCAAGGGGAGCGAAAACCCCTTCACCACCGAGGATCGGGTGTTCCTGCTAAGTGATACCGAGGTTTACGCCTACTTCTCCTCCGAGGCGGCCACCGTCACGGACTATACCGCCTACGCTCTGTCGGAGGATCCCTGGGCCGGAAACGCCACTGCGCCAGCCCCGGCCATCTGGTGGCTGCGTACCACCGACGGCGGCAATCACCCCGACAGCGTGTATACCCGCGGCGGTGTGGGCGAGGGTGCCCGCTCCTACGAGGGTGAGTACGTCCGTCCCGCCATCTGGGTGGATATGAGCCAGACAGACCTCCCAAAAGAGTAACGTAGCGAAAAAGCGGTTTCTGATAAAGAAACTGCTTTTTCCATTTTCCCCCTTGACAAACGAGACTATATACTGTAGTCTATAGAAAAGACTACATAATGTAGTCGGATAGGAGGGAACTGCCATGTCGGAATTGCAGATGGGGATCGTAGAGTCCAAATTTGCGGATATCATTTGGCGCACCGCGCCGGTCACGTCCTCCCAGCTGGTGAAGCTGGGGGAGGCGGAGATGGGCTGGAAGCGCACCACCGTTCACACGGTGCTGCGGCGGCTGTGCGATAAGGGGCTGTTCCAGAACGACGGCGGCCTTGTCACCATGCGAATGAGCCGTGAGGAGTTCTACGCCCGCCAGAGCCAACAGTACGTGGCCGACAGCTTCCACGGCTCGCTGCCCGCCTTTATCGCGGCCTTTACCCAGGGGCGGAAGCTGACGGAGGAGGAACGGGCGGAGATCCGCCGCATGATCGACGAAACGGAGGGATGAGCATGAACGCGGTCTTTGTAAAGCTGGTCAACATGAGCGTCGCCGCCGGATGGCTGATTCTGGCGGTGCTGGTGCTGCGGCTGCTGCTGAAAAAAGCGCCCCGTTGGATCACCTGCCTGCTGTGGGCCATGGTGGCGGTGCGGCTGGTGTGCCCCATCAGCCTCCAGTCCCCGGTGTCGGCCTATCAGGTGGCCGCTCCCGCCGCCGTGCAGGAGTCGGGACAGGTGGAGTATTTCCACTACGTCTATGAAAGCGGCGACAAGCCCTCCATTCAGCTGGACGTGGACGCCATCCGTCCGGCGGAAGCCATTCCGGCCCAGCCGCAGACCACTCCGGAGCAGTCCGCCGCCGCGGAGCCGGTGCAGGAGACGGCGGGCCGCGGTGATCCCACCCGCTATCTGCCGCCGCTGGTGACGGTGTGGCTGGCGGTGGGCGGCGCGCTGCTGCTGTACGGTCTGGGCAGTACGCTGCGGCTGCGCCTTCGTGTGCGGGAGGCCATGCGCCTGCGGGATAATATTTGGGTGTGCGACGCGGTAACGTCGCCGTTCCTGCTGGGCCTGTTCCGTCCCCGGGTCTATCTGCCCAGCGGCATGGACGGGGCGCAGCTGGATTACGTGCTGGCCCACGAGCAGGCCCATCTGCGGCGGGGTGACCACGTCTGGAAGCCGCTGGGCTACGTGCTGCTGGCGGCGCACTGGTTCAATCCGCTGGTGTGGCTGGCCTACTGGCTGTTCTGCCGGGATATTGAAACCGCCTGCGACCAGTGCGTGGTACGCCGTCTGGATAGGAACGAAAAGAAAGCCTACTCCGACGCCCTGCTCCAGTGCAGTCAGGGGCGGCGGATGGTGCTGGCCTGCCCTGTAGCCTTTGGCGAGGAGGGGGTCAAGAGCCGCATCAAGGCGGTTTTGCAGTACAAAAAGCCCGCCTTTTGGGTGATTTTAGCGGCCATTATCGCCTGCATCGTGGTGGCCGTCTGCTTCCTGACCGATCCCGTGTCCGGCGGCAGCAAAGGCACGCTGACCTTCGTGGAGAAGGAGAACATCATCTCCACCTGGCGCGCAGACTTCACCGTAGACACACAGGAAGCGGCGCTGGACGCCAACATTTACGCCGAGATCTGGCAGAACGGCCAGTGCCGCACCACCCAACTGCTGACCATGAGCCGCTATGTCAACGAGCTGAGCGTCCAGCTGACGCAGCCAGAGCGTAATGAGCAAATGCGGCTTACGTTCTCCCTCTGGGCCGCCACGGACGCCTACGGCGGCTACGGGGATCTCTCGGACGATTTGAAGCAGATGCCCAAGGATACCGCCTTTGCCGCCTATACTGACGGCGAAAAACGGCAGGCTGCGGCGGGCGACGACATTGTGCTGCTGGCGGTGGCGGCGGACTTGGGCGGCGGCCTGCCGGAGTTTGACTGCCGCACGCTGGAAAAGCAGCCCGATATCGCCCGGAATGCCGACTATATGATCGTGGTGCATGCTGCCTTTACTCCCAGCGACACCACGCCGCCCGAGAACATTCTGGGCTATGATACCGAGAGCGCTCACGCGCTGCTGGCCTCGGAGTTCCGTCTGCCCACAGAGGTAGATATCGTGGACGTGCCGGAGCCTGACACGGTGGGGCAGGGCTTTTTCCAGCTGGCCAGCGACAACCGCTGGGTCGCCCGCTATGGAAAGGCGGAGCTGACCGGCAGTACGCCCTCCATCACCCTCCACAGCTGGAGCAGCGGCACGCTGACCGTCGAAAGCGGCACCGACGCCCTGCTGTGGATCAACAGGGAGGCAAACGCCGCCTACACCGGAGACATGACCGGCGACGAGATCATCAGCGCTCTTTCCGGCTGGGCGTGGCAGATGAAGAAGAACATCGCCCGCTCCAAGGAGGCCGTTCCCGATGCCGCGACCTTCTTTACCCGTTTCCCTGACGGCGGCTTCCGCTGGGATATCTACGGTCAGAATGGCAACGACAGCGGGGCGCTGGTATCCCAGCTGACAGACTATGTAAAGGGAAATAACCTGACAGTTGAACAGTGCCGTGCGCTGCTGCTGAATATCGACGGACTGGACGGCGCGTATGCCGAGGGCTACACTGATACGCTGCTGGCGGTCTACCAGAAGGCGGAAGCCGTCTACACGCAGGCGTGGCAGAGTCTCACCACCGACCAGCAGCGGGCCATTCCGCGGGACGCCGAGGGGCTGCTGCCCCGCCCGCCCATCACCGTGTCGGTGGCGCCCAACGGCTATCCCCTGATGGCGGAAAAGGTGGAGCAGGCAGTGCGGCAGCTGGATATGCCCCTGACCATCTCATCGGAGGAGACCAAGTCCTTTACCGAGGGGCAGATCGCCTATACCCTCCGCAGCGGTGGAGAAGACCTCTTTCCCTGGGGTGCTGTCAGCAGTGCCGTTTATGGCGGTGGCAAGCGCTTCTGTCAGGTGACGCATCTGGAAGCGGCGGGAGAAGATATCACCTTCCATTGGGAGGACTGGCAGAAGACCATTACCTTAGCGGGTAAGCTCTGGGGCGGCTTTGACGATGACAACCAGCTGTACCGTCAGCTCTCTGACCTGAATATTCCCGACGATACCGTCACCGGCGCCAGCTGGGAGACGGAAACCGACGGCGGCTTCTGCCGCGTATCGTATTCCGTCACCATGATCCAAAGCAAGCCCAGCCATGTGAATTTTACCATCACGTTCTACGAATCCCGGCAGGAGTACTGCCAGATGATGAAGAAGGCCATGCAGAACCGGGAAGCGAACCGCATCGACCAGCTGGTGCTGATGGGCCAAGCGAAACAGGGCAACTGAAAAGGAAGAGCGGGGTTTTGCCCCGCTCCTCTTTTTGAAAATTTTGCCGAAAAGGGTCTTGACAATAAGTGAATAAACGTTTATTATCATAACCATGAGAACGATTGATACAGCAAAACGGGATAAAGTCATCCAAACCGTCCTCCAGATCACCATGGAGGAGGGTCTTGCCGCCCTGTCCTTTGACAAGCTGGCCAAGCGGGCGGGCATCAGCTCCGGCACTCCCTACGTGTACTACAAGGACAAGACCGACATGCTCTCGTGCATCTATGCACAGGTGTGGCAGGGCTTGCAGGAGGGCTTGCAGCAGGCCATCGACATGGGCCGCACCCCCGGCGAAATGCTGTTTTTCGGCCTGCGCCAGCTGGCCCAGACATTGCTGGCCCACCCGCAGGAGGCCCATTTCTTCCTGTCGGTGGTCAATGCGCCGGAGTTCGTCACGGCTGAAGCACTGCAGGAGAACAGCCTGCCCTCCCCGCCGCTGATGGCGGTGTATCAGGAGGCCATCGCCCGCCGCCTGATGAAAACCGACAACGTGGCCTACATCAACGCCGTGCTGTTTGGCCCGCTGTTCCTGATTTTGCAGCAGCACCGGCAGAGCGGTACCCCCGCCGTCATGAGCGAGGTGGAAAAGGTGCTGGATCTCTCCGTTTCCGCCGTGCTGAAGATCCGATAAAAGGCGATTTCTGGAAACAAAACAATTATTTTGTAAAACGAAAAGGGCTGGACGGCGTGCCGTTTGGCCCTGTTTTTATACTGGAAGCAAAAAATTTGCCGCCAAGCTGCAACCGCCGGGCATTTTTCCGGAGTAGAAGGATAAGAGGGGAGGGAAGCCCATGGAGGATAAGCAGATCGTGTCCCTGTACTGGGCGCGTGACCCGCAGGCCATTGACCGAAGTCAGGAGAAATACGGCCCC
The DNA here is from genome assembly GCA_900548615.1 of uncultured Eubacteriales bacterium. Taxonomy (GTDB): domain Bacteria; phylum Bacillota; class Clostridia; order Oscillospirales; family Oscillospiraceae; genus Vescimonas. The sequence goes on from URKW01000010.1 coordinate 7,156, forward strand.
TACTGCCTGTCCATCGCCCGGAACATCCTGCGTCAGGAGCAGGACGCGGAGGAATCCGTCAACGACACGTGGCTGGGCGCGTGGAACGCCATGCCGCCCCACCGGCCCGAACGGCTGTCGGGCTTTTTGGGCAAGCTGACCCGCCGCATCTCTTTGAAGCGGTGGGAGGCCGCCCGTGCCAAAAAGCGCTTCGGCGACGAGACGGCGCTGGCGCTGGAGGAGCTGAGCCAGTGTGTAGACGGCAGCGGCGACGTGCAGCGGGAGCTGGAGGCCACCGAGCTGGCGGCACGGATCAACGATTTCGTGTTGGCTCTGCCCCAGGCGGAGCGCCGGGTGTTCCTTTGCCGCTACTGGTATCTGGACAGCGTGGCGGAGATCGCCATCCGCTTCGGTTTTTCCACCAGCAAGGTGAAGTCCATGCTGTACCGCATCCGCCAGCAGCTGCGCCAAACGTTGGAACAGGAGGGCCTGTTATGAGACCGGAAACATTGCTCTACGCCATCGGCGAAGTGGACGACGCCGCCGTGCAGGACGCCCGCGACCCCAAGCTGAAGCGGCCTCACCGCTGGCGGCGCTGGCTGGTGACAGCCGCCTGTCTGTGCCTTGTAGTGCTGGGTATCTGGACGGCCCGGCGGTTTGACTATCTTGATTTTCTTCGCACCGGCTGCGCCGCCTCCATCGGCACGGTGGTGGACGGCGATTACTACTACCACGTCCGCCACCGTGGCCTGTACCGCTACGACCCGGAGACGGGGGAGCGCCAGCAGATACTCAGCACCTTCTGGTACAACAGCTATCAGGTAAATGAATACGGTGTGTATTATATTGGTGGAAAATCACTGTATGTATTGGATCATGCCGCAAAAAAACGAACGCTGCTGTATCGCGGCGGCGGGGATTGTACCAACCTCCACCTGTCGCTGTACGGCGATGACGTGGTGGTGACGGTCTATGACCGGAAAACGGACAGGAGCTATCAGCTGCTGCTGAACGGCAAAACCGGCGAAGAGCGGCAGGAGGTCACGCCGCCCACCGATTATGGCTACTACGACACGCACATGTTCTCCCAACGGCACTTCCGGGTGGGCGAGCGGCAGCTGAAGCTGGTACCGCTGGATGGCGAAAGCGAACGCTATGACCTGCGGGAAAACGGCGTGTCCCTGCTGCCGGATAGCGTCGCGGTGGACGCCTATCCCGACAGGGTGGGGGACGCCCTGTGGTTCCTGTGCAGCCACCAGACCTCCACCGACACCTATTACATCGCCGCACCCGCCGGTGACCGGACGGTGACGCTGCCTGTCGCCAATTATTATGCCTGCGGCGACGATTTCGCCCTGTATCACAATGATACCACTGTATACGCCGCTGACCTGCGCACCGGCGAAACGTGGGAGCTGACGGCGGACACGGACGCGGAGTGGTACAGCCTGACCGGCGACGGACAGTACGTCTATTCCTGCGTCCCCTGGGACGAGTATCAGGCCTGCTGGCGGCTGGTGTATGAGGATGGCCGTCCCGTTGCCCTGACGCTGCTAGACGAGGATATCACGAAATGAACAATAACGGAGCGGGGTATCCAGCTTTCCTTTCGGTCTGTCAAAAATGCTTCGCAGAATTCGCCGCCGGCATGGCGGCGAACAATTTGGATTATTTTTTACCGCGACCTGTGCGTGGCAAAAAATACTTTGCGCGGAGAGAGTGTTTTTCCGCCCATTTATGGGCGGAAAAGCGCGGGTCGGAGCGATTTCTAATTTTGTCAAAAAAGGCTATGTCCTTTTTTGACAAACAAAAAGGAGCGGGATACCCCGCTCCTTTATCGCAGCCATAAGCCTCACCGATGGATTTGTGCAATGTCAACAAAGATGATTGATAAAATCTGTCAGATGTTTGGAAAAGAAAAAGCTTGCATTTTGCGGAAAGTGCCGATATAATAAGCAAGAAAATTTTGAGAGGGGGAACGCGCCATGACCATCATCCGTAAGACCAAGTGCAAAGCCGCTCCCACTGTTTTTGTTTCTATTGTTGATAGCGTTTTTTGACCGATGTTTTTCATCGGTCTTTTTTTTCGGCCTGCGGCCGGGAAAAGCCCACACAGTTTGGTAAGTAAATTCACATACAAGACAAATGAAAGAGAGGAATCACGTCATGAAGAAAGAACTGGGCCACGTGGCCATCTACGACGCCAGAGAGCTGGGCGTCCCCCGTATGCTGCTGCTGGGCTTGCAGCACCTGTTCGCCATGTTTGGCGCCACCGTTCTGGTGCCCATTCTGGTCAGCTCCTACGGCCTGCCCCTGTCCATCCAGACCACGCTGCTGTTCGCGGGTCTCGGCACGCTGCTGTTCCACCTGTGCACCAAGTTTAAGGTGCCCGCCTTCCTGGGTTCCTCCTTCGCCTTCCTGGGCGGCTTCCAGGCAGTCGCCGCGCTGGACGCCGGCAAGTTCGCCGGCATGACCGGTGAGGAAAAGCTGCCCTACGCGCTGGGCGGCGTGGTGATCGCGGGCCTGCTGTATCTGGTGCTGGCCCTGCTGTTCAAGCTGGTGGGCGCCAAGAAGGTCATGCGCTTCTTCCCGCCCATCGTCACCGGCCCTATCATCATCCTGATCGGCCTGAACCTGTCCGGCACCGCCATCGGCAACGCCTCCACCAACTGGTGGCTGGCACTGGTGGCCATCGCGGTCATCATCGTGGCCAACATCTGGGGCAAGGGCATGATCAAGATCATCCCCATCCTGCTGGGTGTGGTGGTCAGCTATGTGGTGGCTCTGATCACCGGTCAGGTGGACTTCGCCGCCATGCGCGAGGCCGACATTGTGGGTCTCCAGCAGTTCGTCATCGCCAAGTTTGATATTACCTCCATCCTCGTCATGGCTCCCATCGCTATCGCCGCCATGATGGAGCACATCGGCGATATCTCCGCCATCTCCTCCACCACCGGCAAGAACTTCATCGAGGATCCCGGCCTGCACCGTACCCTTCTGGGCGACGGTCTGGCTACCGCCTTCGCCGGCATGTTCGGCGGCCCCGCCAACACCACCTACGGCGAGAACACCGGCGTTCTGGCTCTCAGCAAGGTCTACGACCCCCGCGTCATCCGGCTGGCCGCCCTGTACGCCATCATCCTCAGCTTCTCCCCCAAGTTTGACGCGCTGGTCAACTCCATCCCCACCGCCATCGTGGGCGGCGTCAGCTTCGTCCTCTATGGTATGATCTCCGCCGTCGGCGTCCGCAACGTGGTAGAGAACCGGGTCGACCTGACCAAGTCCCGCAACCTGATCATCGCCGCGGTGATCTTCGTCAGCGGTCTGGGCTTCAGCTCCACCGGCGGCATCACCTTCACCGTGGGCAGCGCCGATATCACCCTGACCGGCCTGGCCATCGCCGCTCTGGCGGGCGTGCTCCTGAACGCCATCCTCCCCGGCAATGACTACGAGTTCGGCACCAGCGTCGAGGGCGACAAGTCCGCCGACCTGGGCAGCTATTAAGAGACAACAAAAAAACCTCAGGCCAACCGGCCTGAGGTTTTTTTGTTGTCAGAGAAGAAATAAAAGTGAAGAACGAAGAACTTTGGTATGCCGCCGCAGGCGGCATGATTCAAAATGATTTCGCTTCCGCTGCGGTTTCTTCCTCCGCTGTTTCTTCCGCGCGGCGCTCCGTGCGGCTGTACATGACGGTCATGTCATAGATCTTTTTCGCCAGTTCGGCGCTGGCCTCACCGGGCAGCATGCGCCACTGCCAGTTTCCACCCAGAATGCCGGGGGTGTTCATCCGGTGATACTGTCCCAGCCCCAGATAATCCTGCATCTGGGCCACAAACAGGTCGGCCACGCTGCTCTGTCCGCCCCGGAGGATGCCCCAGTGGAAGCCCTCCTCGTCGTTCAGCCCCAGATACCGCTTGGCATAGGCGATATCCTCCGGCGCGGCCTCATGCCGCCACAGCTCCACAGGGCTGTTGTCATGGGTGCCGGTGTAGCACACGCAGTGCCGGGGATAGGTGTGGGGCAGATAGTTGCTGGTGTCGCGGGAGTCGAAGGCAAATTCCAGCACCTTCATGCCGGGCCAGCCGGAATCCAGCAATAGCTGCTGCACAGAGGGCGTGGGATAGCCCAGATCCTCGGCGATAAACTGCAGGCCGGGGAACCAGCCGGTCAGCGCACTGACCAGCGCCATGCCGGGACCCTTGCACCACTGTCCCTTGCGGGCGGTGGCCTCGCCGTAGGGAACGGCCCAATAGGTGTCCAGTCCCCGGAAGTGGTCGATGCGGATCACGTCGTACAGCTTGCCTGCGCCGTCAATGCGGCGGATCCACCAGCCGAAGCCGTCCTCCTGCATCACATCCCAGCGGTACAGGGGCGTGCCCCACAGCTGGCCGTCCTCGCTGAAATAGTCGGGCGGCACGCCGCTGACGGCGGTGGGGATGCACTGGTCATCCAGCTGGAAGAACTCCGGCTCGGCCCACACGTCAGCGCTGTCCATGGGCACATAGATGGGCAGATCGCCGATCACTTGAATGTCCTGCTGGTGGAGATACTCCCGCAGTGCCGTCCACTGCCGGAAGAACAGGAACTGGATGTAGATGAACAGCTCCACATCTTCCTGCAGCTTGGTGCGGTACTGCTCCAATACCTCGGGGGATTTCCGCAGCCGCAGCGCCGTGTCGGGCCACTCTGTCCAGGACTTCATGCCGAAATGCCGCTTACAGGCCATGTACAGAGCGTAATCCTCCAGCCAGCGGCCGTTTTCCTCCCGGAAAGCGGCCACCTGCTCCGCGTCACGCCGCCAGCCCCGCTGCTTCGCCAGCGCCAGCACCTTGAAGCGGCTCTCGTAGATCTTGCCGTAGTCCACGTATCGCGGCTCGGTGCCCCACTGGCACTTGGCCACCTCGCTCTTTTTCAGCAGCCCGTCGTCGATCAGCATGTCCAGATCGATGAAGTAGGGGTTTCCGGCAAAGGTGGAAAAGCTCTGATAGGGAGAATCCCCGTAGCTGGTGGGGCCAAGGGGCAGCATCTGCCAATAGTGCTGCCCGGCGGCGTGGAGGAAATCGGCAAATTCATAGGCGGCCTTGCCCAGCGTGCCGATCCCGTAGGGGGACGGCAGGGAGGAGACAGCAAGTAAAATACCACTGGAACGTTTCATAATTGTGATCTTTCCCTCATTTTTAATGATAGTGTGTCACAGGGCGGGACAGGAACTGTCCCGCCCTGCGGATCGATGAATTTTTTTGGTAATGAAATCGTCAGATTTCATGCCAGTTATTTTTACCCCTTCACTGCGCCGGCAGCCACACCCTTGATGATGTGCTTCTGGCCCAGCACGTAAATGATGATGATGGGCAGGACGGTCAGCACGATACAGGCCATCATGGGGCCCATTTCCACCTTGCCGTAGCCGCCGCGGAAGTACTGTACCAGAATGGGGATGGTCATATACTTGGTCTTATCCAGCACCAGATAGGGCAGCAGATAGTCGTTCCACACCCACATGGTCTCCAGAATGCCGACGCTGACCAGCGTAGGCTTCAGCATGGGCAGCACCACCAAGAAGAAAGTGCGGATGGGGCCGCAGCCATCGATCATGGCGGCCTCCTCGATCTCCAGCGGAATGGACTTCATAAAGCCGCAGAACATGAACACGGCCAGTCCCGCGCCGAAGCCCAGATAGACGATGCAGATGTTGAAGGGAGTGTTCAGCTTGGTCTTGTCGGCCAGATTCGCCAGCGTAAACATCAGCATCTGGAACGGCACCACCATGGAGAACACGAACAGAAAGTAGCACAGCTTCGTGACCTTGCTGTTGACGCGGGTGATGAACCACGCGCACATGGAGCAGCAGATCAGAATCAGCACCACCGACGTAACGGAGATGACCAGACTGTTGAAGAATGCCGCCAGAAAGCCCTGAGAGCCGATGGCGCTGGCAAAGTTGTCCAGCCCGGCGAATTGCTCGGCGGTAGGCAGCTGGAAGGCGGTGCTGGTGCTGATGGCGGACTCCACCTTAAAGGAGTTGATGACCACCATCACGATAGGATAGATCCACGCAAGGCTCAAGACAGTCAGCACAGCTGTCCAGATGCCGTTAATGGTACGACTGCGTTTTTGCATTACTGCTGCACCTCCTTAGACTTGGTGAGCTTCAGCTGTAGGCTGGAGATGGCGATCACCAGAATGCAGAACAGCACGGCCTTGGCCTGACCGATGCCCTTCCACTGAGGGCCGGAGCGGACGTAGAAGGTCTGATAGATGTTCATCGCCAGCATTTCCGAAGCGTGAGCAGGCTCGCCGCCGGTCAGCGCCAGGTTCTGGTCGAACAGCTTGAAGGAGTTGGTCAGCGTCAGGAACAGGCAGATGGTGATGGAGGGCATCAGATTGGGCAGTTTCACCTTCCAGAAGGTCTGCCACGGGGTAGCGCCATCGATGTACGCCGCCTCGATATAGTCGTTGGGGATGGATTGCAGGCCCGCGATATAAATGATCATCATATAGCCGATCTGCTGCCAGCACATCAGAATGATCAATCCCCAGTAGCCGTAGGTGGCGTTCAGCGCCAGCAGCGGCTTACCCAGCAGGGACAGCACGCAGTTCAGCAGGATCTGCCAGATATAGCCCAGCACGATGCCGCCGATCAGGTTGGGCATGAAGAACACCGTGCGGAACGGCGTGGTGCCCTTGATGCCGCGGGTCAGCAGCAGCGCGATAGCCAGCGCCAGAATGTTGATGAGGATGGTGGACACCACCGTGAACTTCGCCGTGAACCAGAAGGCGTTGGCGAACAGCTCATCCTGAAAAGCTTTTACGTAGTTGCTGAAGCCTACAAAGGTTGCCTTGTTGATGGTCGTGAACTTACACAGGGACAGATACAATCCCTGACAGAATGGGATCACGAAGCCAAGCAAAAAGGCGGCCAACGTGGGCAAAAGGAATATGGGCCAATACTTACGAATGTTTTTCTGCATGAGCGATACCTCCCGGTCAACTGTGAACTTCGACACCTGCCTCTGCGTCCCGGTACAGCCGGGGCGTACAGGTATATGCCGACAGCCGGGATTCATCAGAAAATGCGTCCTGTGGGAGCGCGATTACTTCATGGCGTACTCGGAAGCCCAGCCATCCACGAAAGCGGTCTTGACGGCATCCCAGTCACCGGTACCGGCAGCGTAAGCGGTCAGCGCGGAGCCGACACCGTTCTTCCACTCCTCGGAAGGCATGGTGGGGAAGTTCCAGGACACAGGAGTCTTGCCCTCGGCGGTCATGGCCTTATCCTGCTTCACGAACAGGTTGTTGGATTCCAGAGCGCCCTTGAAGGGGATCACGAAGCCCATTTCGTTGGCCATAGCCTCGGTGCCCTTGTCAGAGGTGACGCACCAGTACAGGAAGTCCAGAGTAGCCTGAATGTCCTCGGGAGCGGCATCCTTATTTACGCACCAGTAGTTCTCAGTGCCGGTGCACAGACCCTGATTGGCCTCATCGCCCACGCCGATGTAGATGGGGATCATGGCCATCTGGTCATCGCTGTACTTGGCGGACAGGGCGGGATATTCCCAGGAACCGTTCTGGAAGAACACGGCCTCGCCGTTCAGGAACTCGTTCTCAGCGTCGGTGCCGGTCTTGCCGGCCAGATCCTTAGGATCGCAGGTGCTGTTGTTGATATACAGGTCGAAGATGTTCTTGTAGTTGTCCAGATAGGTGCCCTTGATGGCCTCGGTGGTGCCGATGCCGTCAGCCTGATACTCGAAGTAGATGGGCAGGTTGGCCAGGTGAGTCTTGAAGCGCCAGTCGGAGCTGCTGTCCATACCGGCGGAGGTGAAAGCGGCGAAGCCCAACTCGTCCTTGCGTGCGGTGATATCCTCGGCGACCTTCTTCAGATCAGCAAAGGACTTGATGTCGTCGGTGGTGTAACCAGCCTTCTCCAGCAGAGCGGTGTTGGTGATCAGACCATAGGACTCGATAACATAGGCGATACCGTAGACAGTACCGTCCTCTTTCAGGGCGTAGTTGTCGCTGGTCAGCTCACCGTACACGGCGGAGCTGCTCAGGTCATAGCAGTAATCCTTCCAGTTGGCAAGACCCACGGGGCCGTTCACCTGGAACAGGGTGGGGGCGTCGGTCTTGGCCATGTCGGCCATCAGGGTCTCCTCGTAAGTACCGGAAGCGGCGGTCACAACGGTGACGGGCACGCCGGTCTCTTCGGTGTAAGCCTTGGCCAGATTCTGCCAATCCTCATCCTGTTCGGGCTTGAAGTTCAGGTAATACACCTTGCCGGTAGCAGTGGCGTCATCACCGGAACCCTGTGCGTCGTTGCTTCCGCCGCCGCAGGCGACCAGAGACAGAGACATCACAAGAGCCAGGATCAGTGCAAGAAACTTTTTCATGTTGATTGATCTCCTTTTAATTGATTTTATTTTCACAGTATGCACTGTAAAAAACGGTTTATACCAGTGTTTTCACGCTGCCGCCGGGCCGCAGTACCGTGGGCAGTACCTCGTGGCAGTTGCCGCTTCGTCCTTCGATCATGTCCAGCAGGATCTGGATGCTGCGCCGTCCCATTTCCTCCATGGGCTGGCACAGGGTGGTCAGCGGCGGGTCGATGTAGTCGGATACCTCGATGCCGTCGATGGCGATCACCGAGCAGCCGTCAGGAACGGTGCGTCCGTGCTCCCGCAGTGCCCGCATGGCGCCGATGGCCGTGTTATCGGAAATGGCGAAAACGGCAGAAAAGTCCGTGCCGCTGTCCAGCACGCGGTTCATGGCCGTGTAGGAGTCCTGAATATTAAAGGTGCCGGTGCAGATCACCAACGACTCGTCCAGCGGAATGCCCGCCTCTGCCAGTGCCTTTGTGTATCCCTCATACCGCAGCTGGCTGATGGAGTGGTCGTCGGGACAGGTGATCAGCGCGGCGATGCGCCGGTGGCCGTTGTCCAGCAGATACCGGGTGGCCTGATAGGCGGTCTCCATATCGGCGATGGAGACGGAGGAGTAATCCACCCGCTCCAGCGTACCGTAATGGTTGCCGAAGGAGCAGCATACAAAGGGCACGTTCAGCAGCGCCAGATCGGCGGCGGAGTAGTCGAACCGTCCGCCCAGCAGCACAAGACCCCGCAGCCGCTTTTCCCGCTCCATAACGGCGGCCCGCTTCAGCTCGTCCTCGTCGGAGCTGATCTGCTGCATCACCATGGTGTAGCCGCCTGCGGTAATGCCTGCCTCCACAGACCGGATAATGTCGGTGTAAAAGGGGTTGGAGATGCCGCGCACCACAAGGCCGATGGAATCGGACTTGGTTTTCACCAAGTCGCGGGCGGAGTTGTTGGGGATGTAGTTGGTACTTTCGATCACGTCCAGCACCCGGCGGCGGCTTTCGTCGCTGACGTCGGGCCGATCATTCAGCACGCGGGAGACAGTGGTAATGCTGACGCCGCTGATGCGGGCGATATCTTTGATGGTCACGGTTCTTCCTCCTGTCGTGCTTGCCCCGATGAAAACGGCTTGACATCGTTACCGGAAACGTTTTCGTTTTGGGATGACTTTATACTAGCAATTTTCACAGGCTGTGTCAATGCAGTTTTCTGATTTTCGTAAGTTATAACAGTTTTACGTGGTGGAATATAGTGATTTTGCTGAACGCACTGTGGACAGTTGTCCACCAATACGAAATGCCGCAATAAAATCCCGTGCGGCGAACGGGGCAGAGCCCCGCCCCTACGCACCGGCTATCGATAGAACGACCGTAGGGGGCGGCGTCCCCGACGCCCCGACGTGAGACACATGGGGCCCGCATTACGTTGTAGGGGCGGACGACTCTGTCCGCCCGGAAAGTCTGTCATTCCGAGCCAGTGACCAACGTCAATGGTGTGGGAATCCGCATCCCCGTCCGTAGGGGCGACCCTCGCGGTTGCCCACACGGTAGACCGTAACTGCTATTTATTGCGCATGTCAGCGGCAGCGACGCTGGAGCAGAGTCGATCCTTTTAACAAGGCGAAAAAGAAGAGCTTACGTGAACGTGTGGTAGGCAGCCGCGGTTTTGTACAACGTATAGCGCGCAAGGAAGTGAAGAAACCATTGGTTTCTTCCGGCTCTTTTGCCCACTTTTCCAGCTGTTGGGAAAAGTGGGCCGCCGGAGGCCGCCCGCGCCTCGCGGGGATGAAATACCTTTTTCACAGGGACGCAAAACCCCTCGCCCCGGCGAGGGAGCCGTAGCAGAACAAAAGGAGGACGGGATATCCCGCCCTCCTTTGTGGTCATGTGTTCAATTCCTTCCCGTTCAGCGCCGCGTAGGCCAGCCGTTCCCCCTCATACCGCAGCTTCATGGAGAAGAACGGGGTATCCGGCTCGTGGATCAGATCGAGAAACAGCTTGTCGCCCGCCCACAGGGGCAGCTTCATCAGCTGATCCTTGTGGATCCATTCCAGCACGCCCTCGTTGCACTCGATCAGCTCGCCCGTCCAGCCGGTGGCGGTGAATACGTGCATGTATTCCGTCTCCCACTGGTCGGACACAAAGGTGACGATCCCCCGGTACTGATAGTCGGTCAGTGTCAGGCCGGTTTCCTCCCACGTCTCCCGCAGCACGCATTCCTCCGGGCTTTCACCGTCCTCGAACTTGCCGCCTACGCCCACCCACTTGTCGTGGTTCAGGTCGTTTTTCTTCTTGACCCGGTGCAGCATCAGATAGTTGCCCTTGGGATCCTCAATATAGCACAGTGTGGAATTATACATGTATTTCAAACCCTTTCAAACGTGATCTCGTCGTAGCATGTCTCGCCGTCCTGCTCCACGCCGTAACGCCAGCCGTCCAGCACGCCGATCACCAGTTCGCAGGTGGTGTTGATGAGACACCCCTCCTTCAGATGACCGCCGAAAGCGCCCAGCCCCTGACGGCTCAGGGCGATGTGCAGGTGGCAGCGCTCCTCACTGACCGTGCCCATCAGGGACAAGATCTCGCAGTGCTCCTCCACGGTGCGGACGGTAACGCCGTCGGCATCCCGCAGCACAGCGCGGGTCAGACAGCCCACTCCGGACAGGATCACCCCGGCGGCAATGTGGTTTTCCCGGCAAATGGCCTTGATGGACAGTAGCAGGTCGTCGCCCCGGTGCAGCCGTCGGCAGATGGTAGTCATGGCAGACGCTCCTTTCCTTATTGACCTCATTACTATACCATATTTTTTGCAATTTGTACAGCGGCATGGTATACTGTCCTCATAGAAAGCAGGTGAGGGCATGACATATGAGATCGTCCGTTCCCGCCGCCGCACGGTGGCGCTGGAGGTGACGCGGGAGGGCCGCGTGCTGGTTCGCGCGCCGCTGCGGATGACACAGGGAGAGATCGACCGGTTCGTGGCCGCGCACGCCGATTGGCTGGAGAAGGCCAAGGCAAAGGTAGCCGCCCGACAGGCGGCCCATCCGCCCCTGACGGAAGCGGAGATCGCGATCCTGCGGCAGCGGGCGAAGGAGGTGCTGTCGGGAAAGGTGGCCCACTACGCCGCCATTATGGGTGTCGTCCCCACGTCGGTGAAGATCACCGCTGCCCGGACGCGGTTCGGCAGCTGCTCCGGGAAGAACGGCATCTGCTTCTCCCTGTACCTGATGCAGTATCCGGAGGAGGCCATTGACTATGTGGTGGTGCATGAGCTGGCGCATATCCGCCACCATGACCACAGCTCGGCCTTTTATGCCGAGGTGGCCAAGGTGATGCCGGATTATCGGGTGCGGATGAAGCTGCTGAAATGATAACAGATAGTATAAAACCGATAAAAGCACCCCTTGTGGGGTGCTTTTATTGGTACATTAAGGCGCTTTATCGGTACAATAAAGCCGGTTATAGGGGTAGAAAAAACAGGACGTTATCACACCAGCTTCTCAAAATAGCGGAACGTCTCATCATCATGGGTGTGGCGCATGCAGAAGGACAGCATCCGCTCCGACGCGGCGTTTTCCTTGTAGCATTTTGCCACCACACGGGTCAGGCCCAGATGGTACAGCGCCCAGTCTGCCACGGCGGCAAAGGCCTCGGTGCCGTAGCCGTGTCCGGCAAATTCCGGTGCGATGCGGCAGCCCTGTTCCATGGAGCCCCGCCAGTCGCCGTTATACAGCACCACCTCGCCGATGCAGCGGCCCTCCAGCCGAACGGCGAAGTTGATGGCGATGCGGTTGGCAAAGTCCTGCCGGGTCACATCCAGAAAATAGTTCTCAGTCAGCTCACCCTTCAGGTCGTCCCGGTAGTCGTAGCCCCACCAGCGGTTGCGGTCGTCGTCCAGACAGAGGGTGTTGTAGGCGGCCTTGTCCTCGTCAGTGAAAGGGGAGAGGGTCAGCCGCTCCGTGGTCAGCTCCGGGATGTGCCGCAGAGCGTCCAGCTCGCAGCCTACCTCAAAGCGCATTTTGCTGCCCAGCTCGGCGGGCAGGTATTGCAGCTTGGAGGTGCGCAGGCCACGGTCGCGGCCGTCGTCCTCCCGGTTGATCCAGCGGCAGTCGCCGCCGTAGTAGGCGGCAAACTGCTGCACCATGGCGGGGTAGACGCCCGCATGGGAATACAGGGCCTTTTCAATGTGGCATACCAGCGTTTCACCGCATTTTTCCGCCAGCGCAATGGCCAGCAGACGGCCCTCCCACAGGATGCCGCCTGCCCGGAACAGACCCATATCCAGATGGCTGAACAGCTCCTGCGCCAGCGCCAGCTCCCGCTTGGCCTCGGGGCTTTGCTTCTGGAATTCCTGCTGGTAGTCGGCCCAGAAGGCTGCCAGCAGATCAGCGTTTTCCACCGTCAGGGGGATGAATTCCGCGCCGGGGTGCTCCTTGTTGAATTTGTTGATGTGGTTGCGCTGGCCGCTGTAGTGGCGGCCGGCGAAGTGGGCCAAGTCCTCCGCGTGGTAGAGGTAGTCCTTCCATGCCCGTTCGTTGGTGATGGTGACGCGGGGCCAGCGGAGCGCCAGCTTGCCCGCCTCGGATTCCGGCACCACGGAGAAGATGGGCCGCACGCCCTTGCGGCGGCAGTCGTCCTCGATGGTGGTGAGGGCGGCGTCCACGTCGCCCTCCGGGCCGGGGATGGGATAGTCGAACTGGGGCACGCCGTCGATGCAGTTGCGGATGACAAGGCAGCCGTCGGTGAAGGCGTACTCCGAGCGGAGGTGGCCCCGCCACATGTATTTCACGCCGGAGCTGTATTCGCACAGGCGGTAGGGGCAGGTTTCGTAATAGGGGCGCAGCAGAGGCATGCTCTCTGCGGTCACGGGGGTGAAGTGTAACATGGGGTGATTCTCCTGAGTGTATGATTTTGTTGTTATTATTGTTTTTTGGGGGGGTGTTTCGCCCTCCGGACACGTCTTGGCCCCCTCTGACGAGGGGGCTGTCGAGCGCAAGCGAGACTGGGGGAGAGACTGGTGTTCCAACGCATTGCTTGCGTTCGCCGTCTCTCCCTCCGGCATGACCTTCGGTCATGCCACCTCCCTCGTCAGAGGGAGGCTTTGGGACGCACGGTGTGATACAATGACCGCCGCACTTTTCGTCAGTTATAGCTTCTCCACCATCTCTGCGGTAAACTGCAAAAACTTCCTCGCCAGTGGGCGGAGGTGGGGGAGGGTGGCCACGCCCAGCTCCCGCACGGCGGGAGGGTTCAGCGGCAGCGCCAGCACGTCGTCCGACCGGCCCTTCAGCACCAGACGGCTGAGAATGCTGACGCCCAGCCCGTGCTCCACCATGGAGATGATGACCGTATCGCTGACTTGGGTGTCCCGGATGATGGGCGTGACGCCGCAGCGATCCAGCGCCCGCATGATATCCAGATGGAAGCCCAGAGAGGGCATCAGGAATTCCTGTCCCTCCAGCCGCCGGACGTCCAGACTGGCGGCACCGCCGGTATCGAAGCTGCGGGGCAGGATGGCCAGCAGCGGGTCGGGCTTCAGGGGCATCCAGTCCAGCGTGCTGCTCTCCTGACGGCTGGCAAAGGCCATATCTACTCTACCCTCACGAACCCAGCGGTATACCTCCTCCACCGAGCCCATCTGTACATCCACGCTGACGCCGCTGTAACGGCGGCGGAACTGCTCAATCAGCTCCGGAAGCCAATGCATGGCGATGCTGGCATAGGAGGCCACCCGGACGGTCTCCTCCTGATGGGAGTTTACCAGCGCGATCTCCCGCTCCAGCGCCTGATTGGCGGCGAGACACTGCCGCACCATGGGCATGATCCGCTGGCCCGCCGGGGTCAGCCGGACGCCCCGGCGATCCCGGAGCAGCACGGAGAAGCCGATCTCCCGCTCCAGACTGTTCATCATGTGGGTCAGCCCCGACTGGGTGTAGCCCAACTGCTCCGCCGCCCGGGTGAAGCTGCCCTGATCCACCGCCGCGGCCAGCGCTGCCAGCTTTTTTGCGTCCATGAGCGTTCTCCTTTCCGTATTGCCTGCTTTACAATAGCATAAATTTTACCATGAGACTGCTGCAAATGCAACCGTCAAATATGACATTTCTTCATGGAAAGATGAAAAAATGTCGCTTTACATATCTTGCAATATCGTGTATTTTATAGACAGTAATTCTCCACATATTACTTTTCCTTTCTATCCTCAAATCCCTTTTGATGGCTGCGCGATTTCCGTGCAGCCATCGCCCTATTCCTCCCTATAATATTTGTACCGTGGAGATGTTACAAGACGAGAAAGCGGATGACAGCGGTCGTCCGCTTTTTGCTGTGCAAGGGGGGATGCGCGGACACAACTCTACAAAGGAAGCTGCGGATTCCCACGCCAGTGTGAGCACTGGCTCGGAATGACACGTGGGGGGAGTGCGGCGTGCCGCCACTTGACGTAACCGCTATTTTCCGCTAAAATAGGATATACTAGGTACAATAGGCACATTTTTCAGATAGAACGAGGTAACACAATGGCAAATGGATTTATCGACAAGGCCCGCATCACCTGCCGCGCCGGCAACGGCGGCAACGGCGCGGTGGCCTTTCACCGGGAGAAATACATTGCCGCCGGTGGCCCGGACGGCGGTGACGGCGGCGACGGCGGCTCCATCATCCTGAAGGTGGACGACAACATGTCCACTCTGATGGACTTCCGCTACAAGCGCAAATATGTGGCCGCCAACGGCGTGGACGGTCAGGGCGGCCGGAAGTCCGGCAAGGACGGCCAGAGCCTCACCATCCGTGTCCCCCGGGGCACGCTGGTACGGGACGCCGAGACCGGCGAGATCATCAAGGACATGTCCGACGATCAGCCCTATGTGCTGTGCAAGGGAGGCCGGGGCGGCTGGGGCAACCAGCATTTCGCCACCCCCACCCGTCAGGTGCCCCGCTTCGCCAAGGCAGGTCTGCCCGGAGAGAGCCACGACGTGGTGCTGGAGCTGAAGCTGCTGGCGGACGTGGGTCTGGTGGGCTTCCCCAACGTGGGCAAGTCCACGTTGCTGAGCGTGGTCACCAAGGCCCACCCCAAGATCGCCAACTACCACTTCACCACCCTGTATCCCAATCTGGGCGTGGTGTACGTGGACGAGGGCGTCAGCTTCGTGATGGCTGACATCCCCGGCATCATCGAGGGCGCCAGTGAGGGCGCCGGTCTGGGTCACGATTTCCTGCGGCACATCGACCGCTGCCGTCTGCTGGTGCATCTGGTGGACGTTTCCGGCAGTGAGGGCCGCGACCCCATCGCGGATTTCGATGCCATCAACGCCGAACTGAAGGAGTACAGCCCCGAGCTGGCCACCCGTCCTCAGATCGCCGTGGCCAACAAGACCGATCTTCTGATGGACAACCAGCAGCTGGACGCCTTCCGCGCCCACGTGGAGGAGCTGGGCTACGAGTTCTTCGCCATGTCCGCCGCCACCCATCAGGGTACCCGGGAGCTGGTGCGGCACATCGCCCAGCGGCTCAGCGAGCTGCCGCCCGTCACGGTCTACGAGCCGGAGTATGTGCCCCGGCCGCCCCAGATCGACACCTCCGAGCCGCTGCACATCGAGCGGGAGGACGACACGTGGCTGGTGGAGGGGCCGTGGCTGCAAAGGCTTATGGCCAACATCAATTTCTCCGACTACGAAAGCCGCATGTATTTCGACAAAATGCTGCGCCAGAGCGGTCTGTTCGACCAGCTGGAGCAGATGGGCATTCAGGACGGCCACATCGTCAGCATGTACGATCTGGAGTTCGAGTACCAGCGCTGACCGCATAAACGACACCTCCGCCGCGCACACTAGCGGCGGAGGGGTTTTTTATGAAATATGCAGCCGATCTTACTGATCTTCTCAACAACGATCCACAGGCGTATACCTACTTTTACGCCCTGCCGCCCCAGACCCAGACCGACCTGCGCAAGCGGGATATCCGCAGCATGGAGGAGCTGAAAACCGCCACGGCGGATCTGGCCTATACCAACCGCCCGGAGGTGTTCTGACCCCTGCACCGGCAAAAAAATGACCGCCTTTGGGCGGTCATTTTTATATTGCGAAGTGTTACCACTCCAGATTTTTTTCCGTCTCCTTGCTGAACACGTGGGCTACATTGCCACCGAAGATCATGTTGACCTCGCTGCCCATGGGGAAGTGGGCGGCATTGCCGTTGGTGGGCACGATGACCACCACGTCCTTGTCGCCAGCGGTGATGTGCAGGTGTACGGAGGAGCCCATCAGCTCGCTGACGTCCACCTTGCCCTTTACGCCGTCGGCGCACAGCATGATATGATCCGGGCGCACACCCAGCACCACGTCCTGCTCCGGCACGTCCTTGGCACTCAGCCGCTGCTGCTTCTCGTCGGACAGCTCCACGGTCACGCCGTCAATGCTCACGGCGTATTTGCCGTTATTCTTCACCAGCCGCGCGTCGAACAGGTTCATCTGGGGGGTGCCGATGAACCCGGCCACGAACAGGTTGGCGGGATGGTCGAACACCTCCTGGGGGGTGCCGATCTGCTGGATAAAGCCGTCCTTCATGATGACGATGCGGTCGCCCAGCGTCATGGCCTCGGTCTGGTCGTGGGTGACGTATACAAAGGTGGTGTCGATCCGCTGGCGCAGCTTGATGATCTCGGCGCGCATCTGGTTGCGCAGCTTGGCGTCCAGATTGGACAGCGGCTCGTCCATCAGGAACACCGCCGGGTCGCGGACAATGGCGCGGCCAATGGCCACACGCTGCCGCTGGCCGCCGGACAGCGCCTTGGGCTTGCGGTCCAGATATTGGGTAATGTCCAGAATTTCCGCCGCCTGACGCACCTTGCGGTCGATCTCATCCTTGGGCACCTTTTTCAGCTTCAGGGAGAAGGCCATGTTTTCATACACGGTCATGTGGGGGTACAGGGCGTAGTTCTGGAACACCATGGCGATATCACGATCCTTGGGCTCCACGTCGTTCATCAGCCTGTCGCCGATCCACAGCTCGCCGGAGGTGATGTCCTCCAGACCGGCGATCATCCGCAGGGTGGTGGACTTGCCGCAGCCGGAGGGGCCGACCAACACGATAAACTCCTTGTCGGCGATCTCCAGACTGAACTGCTGGACGGCCACGACGCCCTCCTCGGTGATCTGGAGATTGTGCTTCTTCTCCGGCTCCTCGCCCTTCTTGACCTTTTTCTTCTTCTCGGTGTTGGGGTAGACCTTCTTCAGATCCTTCAGTATGACCTTTGCCATATTCGTATTGACTGTAGCCGCTCTGCCTCCGCAAAAAGCCGCCTCGCAGCCGCCTTCCGGCGCGCCGCATTACGACAGGTCTCCACACTGCCGCACCGCCAGTCACAGCGGATCTTCCTCCTTTAAGTTGCCGCCGCCGGGCAAGAAGTGGAGTGTCCGGACAGCGGTTGGAATAAGACAGCTTTATTCTATACGAAAGAAACCGGAATTACAAGGGGTGAATTGTGAATTTTGCCTTACGGGCAATAAGAAAACCGCGCCTGTCAAGCGACAGACGCGGTTTTATAAGACAAATTACTCGGCGGGGTAAACAGAAACCTGCTTACGATCCTTGCCCAGACGCTCAAAGCGGACAACGCCGTCAGCCTTGGCGAACAGGGTGTCGTCGGTACCCTTGCCCACGTTGGTGCCGGGGTGAATGTGGGTGCCGCGCTGGCGAACAAGGATGTTGCCAGCCAGAACGAACTGACCGTCAGCGCGCTTGGGGCCAAGGCGCTTGGACTCGGAGTCGCGGCCGTTCTTGGTGGAGCCCATACCTTTTTTATGGGCGAAGAACTGCAGACCAATGTGCAACATTTCGCAGTACCATCCTTTCTGTAAGATACAAGGGCGGGAGCTTACGCTTCCAGCACCTCGATGTGTTCCGGATATTCGTCGTGAAGCTGGGCCAGATAGACCATCAGGCCTGTCATAAGATTCTGACAGGTAGATTCCGCTGTGGGAGCCAGTCCTCCGGGCAGCCGGAGGGAAATGGCGGCGGTCTCCTGGTTGACCTTCACGGAGGCGCACAGCCCCATCACGTCGTTGACGGTGGCTTCCACCAGCCTTACGGCGCTGGTGACGGCGGCGCAGACGATATCCTCGCCCTGTTCGCCGTAGCCGCTGTGGCCCTGTGCATCAAATCCGATGATGCGGTCTTCCACGGTGTGGAAAATGACGCTCGTCATGCTGTCACCTTAGAAGCTGATCTTGCCGATCTCGACCTTGGTGTAGGGCTGACGATGACCCTGACGTTTGCGGTAACCCTTCTTGGGGGTGTACTTGAAGATACGGATCTTCTTGCCCTTGCCGTTCTTCACGATGGTGGCGTCCACCTTCGCGCCCTCCACCACGGGAGTGCCGAACTTGGTGTTCTCGCCGTCCACGATCGCCAGCACCTGGTCAAACACCACGGAAGCGCCAGCCTCGGCGTCCAGCTTTTCGATAAACAGAGTGTCGCCCTCAGAGACGGCGTACTGCTTACCACCGGTCACGATAATAGCCTGCATTACTTGTTGCACCTGCCTTTCCTTTATTACGGACTCGCTGTCGGGGGCGTTCAGCCGAAGCCGAAACTTTTGACCCATTCAAAGCGGCCTTACTAGTATAACAGCGGGAAAAGCCGTTGTCAACAGGAAATTCGGGATTTTTCCCGTGAATTTCCGCAGGTTTTCCTTTATTCCGGATAGACCAGCTTTTCCACCGTCCAGCTGTCGATGATGTCGGCGTAGAAGGCGCAGCATTCCCGGGCCAGCGCCACGTCCAGATTGTTGTAGTTGCCGCACTCGCGGGAGGACTTGCCGGGCATGGCGGCGTTCCACACCGCACCTTGGGCGAACACCTGCCGCAGCAGGTCGATGGCCTGGGCGTCGGTGAGCCGCTGACTGTCGAACAGGAAGTAAAAGCCCGTCTGGCAGCCCATGGGGCCGAAGTAGATGACGGCGTCCTTCTGCGGGCTATTCCGCAGGGCGGTGGCGATGATGTGCTCCACCGAGTGCATCTGGGCGTTGGTCAGCAGATCGCCGGTGTTGGGCTTCTTGAAGCGCAGATCAAAGGTGGTGACGCTGCCGTCCCGGCGGCTGAGATACAGCCCCGGCGTCAGCACGTCGTGGTTGACGGTAAAGCTTGCGATACGTTCCATGGTTCAGTCCTCCAGATGATCCACCAGCGCCATGACGGCGGCGTTCAGGTCACGCATGGCGGTGGGAAAATTAAAGTTGTAGTCGTGCTTGCTGGTCAGGCAGTCGGACACGGATTTCAGCGCCATAAAGGGCACGCCGCAGCGATAGCACACCTGCGCCGCCGCGCCGCCCTCCATCTCGCACAGCAGGGGATGGAAGGTGTCACGCACCCAGTCGGCCCGCTGACCGGGGATGCCGAACCAGTCGCCGGTGGCCACCGTGCCGGTGCGGTAGGGATAGCCGGTCTTGTCCATGGCGGCCCTGGCTCTTTCAAAATCGGCGGTGGGGAAGTCCACCCTGTTCACAGTGGACACCAGCCCGATGGGGTCACCTACGCCGGTGGTGTCCACGTCGTGCTGGACGAATTTCTCCGCCAGCACCAGCGTGCCGATGGGCACCTCCTCGAAGCAGCCCGCCACACCGGCGTTGAGGATCAGGTCGGGGTGATAGCGGTCGATCAGCACCGCAGCGGCCATGGCGGCGTTGACCTTGCCCACGCCGCCGCAGCAGGCGATGACGTTGGGGCGGATGCGGTAGAAGGAAACGCCGTGCACCGTCTCCATGGGCGCGGCCCCTTGAATGAGGCTGTCGATCTCCGACGGCATGGCGTAGAAAAGGGCGATGTTCATGGGAAAGACCTCGTTTCGTTATGTTGCTCCTATTGTAAATAGGGGGTGGGGCAAATGTCAAGTTGCATTTGCGGTCCGTGTAGGGTAAAATGGGAGAAAAAGGAGGTGACGCGGATGCAGGTGACCGGCATTGTGTGCGAGTTCAATCCCTTTCATTTGGGACATGCCTATCTGCTCTCCCGGCTGCGGCAGCGGGGCGCGGACGCCATTGTCTGCGCCATGAGCGGCAACTTCGTCCAGCGGGGCGAGCCGGCGCTGGTGAATAAGCTCTCCCGTGGGGAGATGGCGGTCAGCTGCGGCGCGGATCTGGTGCTGGAGCTGCCCACGGCGTGGGCCATGGCTACGGCGGAGACCTTTGCCCGGGGCGGCGTGCAGCTGCTGAAGATGGCGGGCTGCACCCACATCGGCTTCGGCAGCGAGTGCGGCGACGCGGCGCTGCTGCAAGCGGCGGCGGACACGCTGCTGTCGCCTGATTTGCAGGCGGATATCCGCTCAGAGCTGGCGGCGGGGATTACCTATGCCGCTGCACGGCAGCAGGCGGTGCAGGCACGGCTGGGGGACGGCGCGGCGGTGCTGCGCCAGCCCAACGACACGCTGGCGGTGGAATATCTGAAAGCCTGCCGCCAATTGGAGACTGATATGACGCCGATAGTGGTGAGCCGCGTCGGCGCGTCCCACGACGGCGGCGCGGCGGAGGGCTACGCCTCGGCCTCCCACATCCGGCAGCTGCTGCGGCAGGGTAGGGGAGGGGAAGCGCTGGCGTTTCTGCCGCCCGGTGCGGCGGAGGTGCTGCTGCGGGAGCTGGCAGCGGGACGGATCGCGGACGGAGCGCTGGTGGAGCGGCCAGCGTGTTTTCGGCCCCGGTTGCGGCAGATGACGGAAGAAGAATTCGCCGCCTATGACGGCGGAGGAGAGGGCCTGTACCACCGGGTATATGACGCGGTGCGGCGCTGCGCCACGGTGGAGGAGCTGCTGGCAGCGGTGAAAACCAAGCGCTACACGGCGGCGCGGCTGCGGCGGATGGTGCTCTCGGCGTGGCTGGGACTGCCGAAAGCGCCGGAGACCGTACCCTACGCCCGTGTGCTGGCGGCCAACGAGACCGGCCGCGCTCTGCTGCGGCAGATGCGGAAGGCGGGCGCTCCGGTGCTGACAAAGGCGGCGGACGTGGCGGCGCTGGGCAGTGGGGCGGAAGCGCTGTTCCGCCGTGAGGCGGGATACACCGACCTCTACACGCTGGCCTACACCGATCTGGCGCAGGCTGTCCCAGGCAGCGACTGGCGGCTGACACCGATGATGAAATAAGCAAAAAAGAGTGAGAAGCCGAAGCTTCTCACTCTTTTTTGCTTATTTCAGGGGATCCTGATTCTTCTTGCGAAGGCGGATGCGATCCGCGATCATGGCAATGAACTCGGAGTTGGTGGGCTTGCCCTTGGCGCTGTTGACGGTGTAGCCGAAATAACCCTGCAGCGTTTCCAGATCGCCCCGGTCCCATGCCACCTCGATGGCGTGGCGGATGGCACGCTCCACGCGGGAGGGCGTGGTATGGAACCGCTTGGCTACCTCCGGGTACAGCACCTTGGTCACGGCGTTGATCACGTCCATGTCCTGCACCGCGATGATAATGGCCTCGCGGACATACTGATAGCCCTTGATGTGGGCGGGAACGCCCACCTCGTGGATGATGGCGGTGACGTCCGCCTCCAGTGTGGGCAGCGCCAGCGCGCCGTTTTCCGGCACGGCAGCCTCACGGATCCGCTCCAGCAGCGAATCCATGTGGGCAGGCTTGGGAATGAAGTACCATGCGCCCAGACGCATGACCTCCTGCACCATATTCTGGCTGCAAAAGGCCGACAGCACGATGGTTTTTACGTTTTTCGGCATCCGCTGCAACAGGCTCACACCATCCAGCCCCGGCAGGATCACGTCCATGACCACGATATCGGGCTGGGTCTGCTGGATCAGCTCCCACGCCGCCTCGCCGTCGCCGGTGTCGCCCACGATCTGAAACTCACCGGTATCCTCCAGCGTGTGTCGTAGTAGTAGTCGGAATTCTTCGCTGCTGTCCGCCAGCAGGATCTTGGTGATCATTTCCATTGTTGCTCATGCCCTCTCTCATAAATTTTGCCTGGCGCGTTTCGTGATATTATCCGGATTATCGCCTTGCTGCATATCAAATTACCAGAAATCAACATCGTTTTCAAGGTATTCTTGTCGATTTCAAACAAATTCTTGTTGACTGAATTCGACAAAATAGGAAGAACAGACACCGGGTTTTCGGTGCCGGAGGAGTGTGGAGTTTTGGCGAAACCACCACATCTTCGACCTGCGAGGCTTCCGGGGGACTGCATGTTGCGGCGTGGCGAGGTGCGGCGCAGGTGACGAGTTTTGTCGAAAAAAGACGGTAAAAGGCTGTTTTTTCCGCGTCTCGCGGAAAAACCTTGACGATTTCTTGATAGCTATTATAATAGTCCGCCCCTCTGGCCGCTGTCAATGGTTTGCGGCGAAAAAAACGAAAATCCGCCGGAGGGACTGGAAATGGCTGGAGACATGTCGTATAATACAGGGTATCATAACGAAGATAATACGGATAATGAGGTGGAATATATGGAAGAGGTACGCAGTTTTGGCTATATCTGCCCCAAATGCGGCAAGGCGGTGCTGGGCACGCGCAGCGTTTTCGCTTTGCAGGTCGCGGCGGCCCGCATTGGCTGTGAGTGCGGCGAAAGCGAGCTGGAGATCCAGACCGACGGCGTGAAATTCCGGCTGTGGGTGCCCTGCGGCCTGTGCGGCGGCACCCATCAGGCGGAGGTAGACGTTTCGGCTATTCTGACGGGCCGGGGCGTGGGTCTGGCCTGCCCGGAGACGAAGCAGCTGTGCTGCTACGCCGGAGACACCCGGCAAGTGCAGAGCGCCATAGAGGAGCTGGCCATCCGGGCGGAAAAGGAAAAGTGTGAGGAAAAGGAAGCTTTTACCGATAATGTCATCATGTACGAGGTACTGTCGGAGCTGAAGGACATCGCTGCCCGTGGCGGCATCCGCTGCACCTGCGGCAGCGCGGAGTACGGTATTCAGGTACACCGTGACGCGGTGGATCTTATCTGCCGCCGCTGCGGCGGCAAGCTGCGGCTGCCCGCCGGGACGGACGAGGATCTGGATCGGCTGTGCTGCCAGATGAAGCTGACCATCCGGGGCGCGGAGTGATGGGCGGCGTGGTTGTCTGCTTCGCCCTGTTTCTGGCGGCGATGGCGGTCTGCCTTGTCATGGGCTGGTCGTTCCTGTGGGCGCTGCTGCTGGGTCTGGCGCTGTTCACGCTCCACGGCCGCAAGCAGGGCCACAGCCTGCAAACCATGTGGGGCATGGCCTGGTCAGAGGGCCGCAAGGTGCTGATCGTACTGCGAATCTTTGTGTTCATCGGAGCCATCACCGCCCTGTGGCGCAGCGGCGGCACCATTGTGTTTTTCATCTACTACGGCGTACAAGCCATCTCTCCCAAGCTGTTCGTGCTGGTGGCCTTTCTGCTGACGGCGCTGATCGCCTACGCGCTGGGCACGTCCTTCGGCGTTATCGGCACGGCGGGTATCGTGCTGATGGCTCTGGCCCGCTCCGGCGGCGTCAGCGAGGCGGTGGCGGCAGGCGCGATCCTGTCCGGCGCGTATTTCGGCGACCGGTGCTCTCCCGCGTCCTCCTCTGCCGCGCTGGTGGCGGCGGAGACGGGGACGAAGCTCTATGACAACCTGCGGAACATGCTGCGCACCGGCGCGCTGCCGGTGGTGCTGACGGTGATCGTCTACGCTGTGCTGTCCGTCCGCCACCCCATCACGGCGGTGGACGAGAGCCTGCTGCAAGCCCTGCGGGACAGCGCCGTCATCTCCCTGTGGGCGCTGCTGCCGGCGGCGGTGATGCTGGTGCTGCCGCTGGTGAAGGTGCCGGTGCTGATCAGCATCGCCCTCAGTGTGGCGGCGGCGGGACTGGTCAGCGTGTTCGTGCAGGGCATGACGGTGTGGGACATGCTGAAAACGGCGGTGGTAGGCTACTATCCCGCCACGGGACAGCTGAAGGATATCCTCTCCGGCGGCGGTATCGTCTCCATGGCGAAGCCGACGGCGCTGGTGTTTACCACGGGGCTGCTGGCAGGTCTGCTGGACGGTATCGGCGTGCTGAACGGCGCGGTGGGACTGGTGGAAAAGCTGGCCCGGCGCTGGGGCCGCTTTGCCGCTTCGACAGCGGTGAGTCTGGGCGCGGGTATGATCTTCTGCAACCAGTCGGTGGTGATCGTTATGGGCAACCAGCTGCTGCACCGCTGCTATACCGACCCCAATGAGCAGGCGGTGGACATGGAAAACAGCGGCATCGTCCTGTCGGCGCTGATCCCGTGGAACATCGCGTGCAGCATCCCGCTGGTGATGCTGGGCGTGGATCAGCGGGCCATTCCTTACGCCGTGCTGCTGTACATGATCCCGCTGGTCTACGGCCTGACGAAACGATATGTGTACCCCTATAAGGAGAAAAGCGTATGATCTCACTGCTGGCAAAATGGTGCATCCCCAACCGGGAGCGGGTGGAGGACGGCGCGGTGCGCCGTGCCTGGGGCGCTCTGTGCGGCTTTGTGGGCATTGGGCTGAATCTGCTGCTGTTTGCCGGAAAGCTGGCGGCAGGCAGCATCAGCGGCTCCATCGCCATCACGGCGGATGCCTTCAACAACCTGTCGGACGCCGGTTCCTCGGTGGTGACGCTGCTGGGCTTCCGCCTGGCGGGAAGAAAGCCCGACGCAGGTCATCCCTTCGGCCACGGACGGATGGAGTATATCTCCGGTCTGGTGGTGGCGGGCCTGATCCTGGTGATGGGCGCGGAGTTGGCCAAGTCCTCCGTGGACAAGATACTCCATCCGGAGGCGGTGACGTTCTCGTGGCTGGCCTGCGGTATCCTGCTGGCCTCCATCGCCGTGAAGCTGTATATGTACCGCTACAACAGGGCAGTGGGAAAGAAGATCGATTCCGCCGCCATGGCGGCCACGGCGGCGGGCAGGTCGCCTCACAAACGACCGTGCGGCTCATCTGCGCCAACT
>URKW01000011.1 GCA_900548615.1 uncultured Eubacteriales bacterium
CAGTTCTACTTCCGTACCACCGACGTGACCGGCATCATCACCCTGCCCGAAGGCACTGAGATGTGCATGCCCGGCGATAACGTCGACATGAAGGTCGAGCTGATCACCCCCATCGCTATCGAGAAGGGTCTGCGTTTCGCTATCCGTGAGGGCGGCCGTACCGTCGGTTCCGGCGTCGTCATCGAGATCGAGCAGTAATCGAAGTTGACACATAAAAAAGAAAGGCCGTAAGGCCTTTCTTTTTTTGTGTCCTTATGCCTTGGGGAATGCAAGATCCGTCTGGAAGCCGCCCTGTCCCGTGAAGATCACATCGCCGCCGATGATCTGGTCGCCCCACAGGTACAGGTTGGCCTGCACCCCCTGTGGGATCTCCGGATAGTTGGTAACGGTGTAGGTATAGCGCTTCACCGCCTGCCCTGCAAAGTCGGAAAAGGGGAGCCCCTGCCCCTTTTGCAGCTTGGCGTAGGCGTCCCATTCACCCTCCAGCTTTTCCGGCAGCTGGAGATCCAGCGTTTCGATGGGCTGCGGCTCCACCTGCCAGCCCAGAGCTTCCAGATAGGCCACCCGTTCCTCATTGGTGGCGGCGGTGATGACCTCTGTCTCCTTGTCGCCGCCGAAGCAGCCCGCCAGCAGCAGCGCCGAACCGATCACCAGTCCTAGAGCCAGCGACATCAGCGCCATTCGCCGCCGGGTAATATGGATCACTCGCATGGTTTGCATCAACTCCTTTGTTGATGGATATTCCCAAACCGGGAAAGATATGCTATACTGAACCCAATTATCAAGCAGGAGGCGGCTATGGAGCGTTTGGATAAGATCATTGCCAACAGGGGGATCGCGTCCCGGCGCGAGGTGAAGGAGCTGCTGCGGCAGGGCCGGGTGCTGGTGGACGGCGTACCGGCGTCGGCGCCGGATGTAAAGGTGTCGGCGGAGACGGCGGCTATCACGGTGGACGGCGTACCGGTCAGCGGCGAGCGGTATACGTATCTGCTGCTGCATAAACCTGCCGGCGTGCTGACCGCCACCGAGGACAAACACCAGCCCACAGTGATGGAGCTGCTGCCGGAGTCTCTCCGCCGCCGGGGTCTTGCCCCGGTGGGACGGCTGGACAAGGACACCGAGGGCCTTCTGCTGCTGACCGACGACGGCGAGCTGACCCACCGGCTGCTCAGCCC
Source organism: uncultured Eubacteriales bacterium (assembly GCA_900548615.1). Taxonomy (GTDB): domain Bacteria; phylum Bacillota; class Clostridia; order Oscillospirales; family Oscillospiraceae; genus Vescimonas. Next base: position 1,176 of record URKW01000011.1, read on the forward strand.
CAAGCACCACGTGGACAAGGTGTATTACGCCCAGGTGGATGGCGTGCCAGACACGACGGACGCGGAAGCCTTCGCTGCCGGATTGCTGCTGGAGGACGGCCTGCAATGCCTGCCCGCCAAGCTGAAGCCGCTGGGCGGCGACGCCTGCCTTGTGACACTGCGGGAGGGGAAGTTCCATCAGGTGAAGCGGATGCTGGCCAGCCGGGGCAAGCCGGTGCGCTACCTGAAGCGGCTGTCCATGGGGCCGCTGCAGCTGGAGGATACGCTGTTGCCCGGACAGTGCCGTGAATTGTCTCCGGAGGAGCTGGCAGCGGTGCGAAGCGCCTGCATGCTATAAGCATATCGACAAAGCGCCAAAAGAATTTCTGCTTTTTTTGTGAGAAAGATAAAAAAATGCTTGCAAAACCGTGATTATGACGATATAATACTGGTAACCACTTGGCAGTTTGCACAAGGCAAATTGCACAAAATCAGGTGGCGCTTCGAGAGAGAGCAGGAGGGCGCGTCATGTCCGGTAGAATTTTTCAGAATGTAGTGCTGCAATTCAAAGAGACCACCGACCGCACCATTGGGGTCATCGATGCCGAGGGAACCGTTATCGCGTGCAGCGAGCTGACGGGGATCGGCAAGAAGTGGAGCAAATATGTAGAGACCATCCAGCAGGCCGACGGCGAGTGCGTGCCGCTGGAAGGCAAGACCTTTAAGGCACTGCCTGGCTGGGGCGGCCACTTTGATTATGCGGTGTTCGCCAGCGGTGATGACGGCATTGGCCGCACCGTATGCGCCATGGCTGCCGTGGCGCTGAATTCCGCCAAGAGCTATTATGAGGAGAAGCACGACAAGGGCTCCTTCATGAAGAACATCATCTCCGACAATATCCTCATCAGCGACATTTACATGCGGGCCAAGGAGCTGCATGTGGCCGCCGAGGTGAACCGCGGCGTATTTGTGGTTCGCCCGGTGGACGACCGGCTGGAATCCGCACCGCTGGATCTGGTGCAGAGCCTGTTCCCCGACCGGCAGAACGATTTTGTGCTGAGCGTAGGCGAGCAGGACGTGGTACTGATCCATCAGCTGGACAAGAACGCTACTTCTGCCGATCTGGAAAAGGTAGCCCTGCGGATCGAGGAAGCTCTGCGCATCGACGGCGAGAGCAGCGTGTTCGTGGGCATCGGCACCATGGCTCAGCATCTGCGGGAGCTGGCCAAGGCTTACAAGGAGGCGCAGATTGCCATCGAGGTAGGCAAGGTCTTTGATACCGAGCGCTATGTCATCAATTACGAGAATCTGGGCATCGGCCGTCTGATCTATCAGCTGCCCACCACCCTGTGCGAGATGTTCCTGCAGGAGGTGTTCAAGAAGAACCCCATCGACGCGCTGGATCAGGAGACGCTGTTTACCATCTATAAGTTCTTCGAGAACAACCTGAACGTGTCCGAAACGGCTCGCAAGCTGTTTGTCCACCGCAATACGCTGGTGTACCGGCTGGAGAAGATCAAAAAGCTGACCGGCCTTGATCTGCGGGAGTTTGACGATGCCATTACCTTTAAGGTAGCGCTGATGGTGAAGAAATACCTCACCAGCCGCGGCATTGAAGCATAAGACTGCTGGCATGAAATCTTTAAAAATGGCTGCCCTTTTCAAAAGGGCAGCCATTTTTTTGCAAATCGCGGGAACATTTTGGCGGTTTTGGTTGTCTATAACAATAATGGCATACTTTGGCGGCGGGTTTTACCGAAAATTCACGGTTTTCCTGTTGCCATTTGCCGCAGATTTATATATAATGTAACAGACAGTGGTTTTTTGCCACAAGATGTTGCATGTTAAAGGATTTGAGGGTGTGCCATGATTCGATTGAAGGACGCGGAAAAAACCTATGAGAACGGCACGAAGGCCGTTCGCGGCATTTCATTTCAGATAGATGACGGTGAATTTGTGTTTCTGGTGGGGCCTTCCGGCAGCGGAAAGTCCACCATTATCAAGATGCTGACCGGCGAGATCGTGCCCACCGGCGGGCGGGTGATGGTCAACGGCTTCTCCATGAGCCGCATCAAGGAAAAGCAGCTGCCCCTGATGCGCCGCACCATCGGCGTGATTTTTCAGGACTTCCGCCTGATCGCCAGCCGGACGGTGTTTGACAACCTGGCGCTGGCCATGCGGGCTGTGGGCGCGTCGCCCAGAGAGATCCGCAGCCGCATCCCCTACGTGCTGGAGCTGGTGGGCCTGAAAGGGAAGGAGAGCAACTATCCCGACGAGCTCAGCGGCGGCGAGCAGCAGCGTGTCTCCGTGGCCCGCGCGCTGGTGAACAATCCCAGCACCATCGTGGCCGACGAGCCTACCGGCAACCTTGACCCGGCCCGTTCGCTGGAGATCATGACGCTTTTGGAGCGCATCAACGCGCTGGGCACCACCGTCATCGTGGTGACCCACGAGCGGGGACTGGTGAACCATTTCAACAAGCGGGTCATTTATCTGGAAAGCGGCCGTGTGGCGGGCGACGCCACCGGTACATATGAGGGGGTGGCGCAGCAATGAAAAACTTCGGCTACTTCTTCAAAGAGGGCGCCCGCAGCATGTTCTCCCACGGGTTCATGTCCTTTGCCGCCATTGGCGTGACGGTGGCGTGTCTGCTGATCATGGGCACGTTCTCACTTGTGGCCTACAACGCCAATGAGAATCTGGCGGATCTGCAAAAGGAGAACGCCATGGTGGCGTTCGTGGACGATTCACTGACCGAAAGCAAGGCCAAGGCGCTGCAGTCCGATCTGGAAAAGGTGGACAATGTGGCCGACTGTACCTTCGTCTCCCGGCAGGAGGCCCGCGACGCCTATGTGGCGGAGTACGACGAGGACGACATGTACAAGGATCTTCAGCCGGAGGTGTTCCGCCACCGGTATGTGATCCATCTCACCGATCCGGATAAGATAGCAGAGACGAAAGCACTGGTGGAGGCCGTGTCCGGCATCGACGAGGTGCGGGCTGACGAGGTGATCTCCAACGGCTTCATCACGATCCGCAACGTGGCGGGTGCGATCTCCATTGCGCTGATCGCCATTTTGCTGATGGTGTCGCTGTTTATCATCTCCAACACCATCAAGCTGACCACCTTTGACCGGCGGGAGGAGATCGCCATCATGAAAATGGTGGGCGCCACCGACGGCTTCATCCGCTGGCCTTTCGTGTTCGAGGGCCTGCTGCTGGGCCTGTTCGGCGCGGTGATCGCCTTCGGCCTGCAATGGTTGCTGTACAGCGCCATGGCCAACGGCATCAGCAATTCCGACACCATGCAGCTGCTGGAGGTCGTGCCCTTCCTGCAGATCTGGCAGCCGGTGGCGGGCATCTTTGCCGGAGCCGGTATCCTCATCGGCGTGGGCGGCAGTCTGATGGCCATCCGCCGCTTCCTGAAGGTATGACCAAGCACGCGGAGCAAGACGCTTCGCACCGGAGGAAAGGACATTCTATGAAACGTTCCATGATGGGAAAACGTCTGGCGGCGCTGCTGTGCGCGCTGCTGCTGACGGCGACGCTGCTGCCCTCGGTGGCCTATGGCACCACCACGTCTGACGGCGCGGCCAAAACCGACGAAACGAAAACCAATACCACCAAAACGGAGACCACCACAACCGATACGAAGGCGGAGGATAAGACGACGGATTCGAAAAAGGACGACGCCGACGCCATCCGCAAGGAGTATCAGGATCTTCAGGATCAGATCAACAACAAGCGCAAGGAAATGGACGACCTGAAGAACCAGCTGAACAACATCAAGAACCAGAAGGCCAACACCCAGCAGCAGAAGAACCTGCTGGATCAGCGGAACGCCGCTTTGCAGGCGGAGATCAATCTGCTGGAGGAGCAGATCGACGTCACCACCCGCAGCATCGCCGCCAACGAGGCGCTGGAGAAGCAGCAAACCGAGCTGTTTCACAAGCAGATCCGCAGCGAGGAGGAGCAGGGCACCATCTCCTACTGGTCGGTGCTGTTCAAGGCCACCAGCTTCTCCGATCTGGTCAGCCGCATCGACTTTATCAACGAGATCGTCCGGTATAACCAGCAGGTCATAAAGAACCTGCGGGATACCCGGCAGCAGCTGGCCGACGACAAGGCGGCGCTGGAGGAACAGAACGAATCCCTGACCGCCTCCAAGAAGGAGCTGGAGGGCGAAATTTCCGAGAGTATGCGGCTGCTGGCGGAGTACATCAAGACCGAGGAAGGCAAGCAAGCGGAGTACGACGCCATCAAGGCGGAGGAAGAAGCACTGGACGACCTGATGGCGGCGGCAGAGGCCAAGGCCCGTGAGCTGGGTCTGAACGATATTGCGGGCACCGTGGGCGGCTACATCTGGCCCTGCAACGGCATTCGCTGGATCACCTCTATGTTCGGCGGCCGCCAATCCCCCGGCGGCATCGGCAGCACCAACCACAAGGGCGTGGATATCGGCACCCCCATGGGTACGCCGGTGCTGGCGGCCAAGTCCGGCACTGTCACCTGGGCCAGCTGGAACGGCGGCTACGGCAACTGCATCATTATCAGCCACGGCAACGGTAACTCCACCCTGTACGGCCATCTCAGCGGCTATAATGTTTCCACGGATCAGCAGGTGACGCAGGGACAGGTGATCGGCTATTCCGGCAATACCGGCAATTCCACCGGCCCCCACCTGCACTTCGGCATCATTGAAAACAATTCGTGGATCGATCCCCTGAACTATCTGACCGGCTGGCAGTATTACGGCTAATGCGATAAAAAACACCTCTGTACCATATACTGGTGCAGAGGTGTTTTGTTATGTATGGCTATGTGATGGAGGGAGGTCGTGCCTCGCTGACCATGCGGCAGATCGGCGGCGTGTGGTTTGCCGTGGCCGTCCTGCCACGAAGCGGCTTTTTGGCGGCTTACCGCCGTGGCCGACTGTTGCGGCGGCTGCGGCGGCAGGGGATCGTGCGGTGCGTGCTTCCATCCTCCCTGACGGCGGAAGCGGAGCGGTACGGTCTGCACGGCGTGGCCGTGGAGGGCCTGCGGCTGGCGCTGCTGCCCCAATTGCTGGACATGCAGGGGGATCTGCGGCGCAAAACCGCCGTGCTGCGGGCAGAATACGTGTCACCCGCCGTGTACCGGGCGGCGGCGGTGCTGGCGGGCCGGGTGCGGTATCTGGCGCTGGAGGTGGAGCGGGGCGGCGAGGAGTTGGCCCGGCAGCTGCGGCAGCGCTTCGGCCTGTGTACCGGACGGGTGGGGGAGCCTGCGGTAACGGTGTCCTTTTCCGGCATGCCGCAGGGTGAGGTCATCTGTCTGGGGCAGGATTGTCAGCGCTTTCAGCAGATAGCTTATGCGCTGCCGGAGGGGCTGCTGGAGCCGTGGCCGGTGTCGGAACAGCTTCTGGCGGTGCTTTTTGAGACGGGAGAGATCAAAAAAGAGCAAATTCGCGTAAAAACAATTGCACCCAACGCTTGACAGGTGGCCGGAAACTCACTATAATGCAACGTAACGTATTGTATTTATATAATAAGTATACCCTATGGTAGATATCTATCAGAGGGACGCAATAGAAAGGAATGTGCAGCATGGCAAAAGAATTCAAGATGAGCCAGGCCCGTTATGACGAGCTGAAGCAGGAGCTGGATTACAGCAAAACGACCCGCGCCGACGAGGTGGCGGAACTGATCAAAGAGGCCCGCGGCTTCGGCGACCTGAGCGAAAACAGCGAGTATGACGAGGCGAAAAACGAGCAGGGCAAGCTCTATTCCCGCATTGCCGAGTTGGAGGATATCCTGCTGCACGCCGTCATCGTGGACGAGGCGGAGATGGACTCTGACAAGATCTCCATCGGCTGCAAGGTCATCGTCACCAATCTGGATACGCGAAAACAGCTGCCCGCCTATAAGATCGTCGGTTCTCAGGAGGCCGATGTGATGAGCCGCGCAGTCAGCGAGGACTCTCCCTTCGGCAAAGCCCTGATGGGCCGCAAGGCGGGCGACGAAGTGATTGTGGAGGCGCCTCGCGGCGCCATCCACTACCGTGTGGACAGTATTGAACGATAACCCCCTCGATCAGCGATCGAGGCTGATGAGATAAGGAGGCCGTTATGGCAGAGCAAAATACCAATGTGACCAACACCAGCGAACAGCAGGAGCTGGGCGAACTGCTCCAGATCCGCCGCGACAAGCTGAAGGCATTGCAGGACGAGGGCCGCGATCCCTTCCAGATCACAAAGTTTGACGTGACCCATCACGCGCAGGATATCAAGGATAACTTTGACGCGCTGGAGGGCACTCCCGTCCGTGTGGCGGGCCGCCTGATGAGCAAGCGCGGCATGGGCAAGGTGTCCTTCTGCGACATGCAGGACAAGTCCGGCCGTATCCAGATCTACGCCCGCAAGGACGAGATGGACGAGGATAACTATGACCGTTTCAAGAAGTACGATATCGGCGATATCGTGGGCGTTATCGGCGAGGTGTTCCGTACCCAGCGGGGCGAAATGTCCGTCCGCGCCCATGAGATCATTCTGCTGAGCAAGTCCCTGCGTCCCCTGCCGGAGAAGTTCCACGGCCTGACCGACAAGGAAGTGCGCTATCGCCAGCGCTATGTGGATCTGATCATGAATCCCGAAAGCAAGCGGAACTTCGAGATCCGCAGCAAGTTCGTGTCCTATCTGCGCCGCTATTTGGACTCTCTGGGCTTCATGGAGGTGGAGACCCCCGTGCTGAGCCCCATTGCCGGCGGCGCCAACGCCCGCCCCTTCATCACCCACCACAACGCGCAGGATATTGACATGTATATGCGCATCGCCACCGAGCTGCACCTGAAGCGGCTGATCGTGGGCGGTCTGGAGCGCGTGTACGAAGTGGGCCGTATCTTCCGCAACGAGGGCATGGACACCAAGCACAACCCCGAATTCACCACCTGTGAGCTGTATCAGGCCTATACCAACCTGGACGGCATGATGGATATTCTGGAGGCCATCCTCTCCGGCGCTTGCAAGGAGATCCACGGCGGCTATCAGGTTCAGTGGCTGGGCCACGACATCGACCTGACCCCCGGCTGGCCCCGCGTCACCATGGCTGACGCGGTGAAGAACGTCACCGGCGCCGACTTCATGGCCATCGAGGGCGACGATGACGCCGCCGTGGAGCTGGCCAAGAGCGTGGGCGTAGATATGGACGGCGTGTCCCACACCTGGGGCAACGCCCTGTACGAGGCCTTTGACCAGAAGGTGGAGGAGACGCTGGTGCAGCCCACCTTCATCACCATGTATCCCGTGGAGGTCAGCCCGCTGGCCAAGCGCAGCCCTGCCGATCCTCACCTGACCGAGCGGTACGAGGCCTTCATCTGCGGCTGCGAGATGGGCAACGCCTTCTCCGAGCTGAACGACCCCATCGACCAGTACGAGCGCTTCAAGGCACAGGCGGAAAAGCGCGCCAACGGCGACGAGGAAGCCGACATGATGGACGATGATTTCGTCATGGCGCTGGAGTACGGCATGCCTCCCACCGGCGGTCTGGGCTTCGGCATCGACCGGTGCAGCATGATGCTGTGCGGCGCGGACTCCATCCGCGACGTGATCCTGTTCCCCACCATGAAGCCGCTGGATACCGACAAGAAGGCTGACAAGCCCGCCGAGACGGCTGCTCCCGCCGCTCCCGTGGCGGAGGAAAAGATCGACTTCTCCAACGTGGAGATCGAGCCGCTGTTCGCAGATTTCGTGGATTTCGATACCTTCTCCAAGTCCGATTTCCGCGCTGTAAAGATCAAGGCCTGCGAGGCCGTGAAGAAGTCCACGAAGCTCCTGAAGTTCATTCTGGACGACGGAACCGGCACGGATCGCGTGATCCTGAGCGGTATTCACGAGTATTACGAGCCGGAGGAGCTGGTGGGCAAGACCTGCATCGCCATTACCAATCTGCCGCCCAGACCCATGATGGGCATTGATTCCTGCGGCATGCTGATCTCTGCGGTTCACCATGAAAACGGACAGGAAAAGCTGCATTTGCTGATGGTCGATCCCCACATTCCGGCTGGTGCAAAGCTCTATTGATCGCGCCTGAAGTCGGTTAAGTTCACCTTACCTTACCCCGCTGACCCGACAAAGGCTTGTCGGGTCAGCCTTTCCATTCCAATCATAAAGGAGGCGGGAGCCGTGGAAAAGATCACCAGCCGCAGCAATGGGCTGCTGGTTCATATGAAAAAGCTAGCGGCCTCCGCCGCCTACCGCCGGGAACAGGGCGTCTATCTGTGCGACAGTCCCAAGCTGCTGGCGGAAGCCCTCAAGTGGCATGCCCCGGTGCGGGAGATCGCCGTCACAGCCGACGTGCCGCTGCCGCCGCTGCCGGAGACTGTCCGGGCGGTGGAGATACCGGAGGATGTAATGTTCTCCATTTCCCCCATGAAGTCCCCGCAGGGCGCACTGTTTACCGTGACCCTGCCGGAGACCGCCGTTCCCGAAGCGTTGCCCGGCAGCCGCTACATGGTGCTGGACGGCGTGCAGGACCCCGGCAACGTGGGCACCATCCTGCGGACGCTGGATGCCTTTGACTTTGACGGCCTGCTGCTGCTGGAGGGCTGCGCCGACCCGTGGAGCGTGAAAACCGTGCGCTCCTCCATGGGGGCGGTGTTCCGCCGCCCCGTATGGTGCCTGAAGGCGGCGCAGCTGCCCGGCCTGCTGACGCGCAGCAGCCTGCCCCTGTACGGCACGGCGCTGCGGCAGGACACGGAGGATGTTCGTGCCGTGCCGCTGGATCGCTGCGCCATCGTCATCGGCAGCGAGGGACAGGGCATCAGCGACGCGGTGCTGGCCCTGTGCCAGAAGACCGTCAAGATCCCCATGTCGCAGCGGTGCGAGTCCCTGAACGCGGCCATTGCCGCCGCCGTGCTGCTGTGGGAGAGCTACCGGTAAACACAGAGAGGAGGCGCGGGCCATGGCGGCGTTGAAATACTGGGTCTGGCTGACCACGCTGCCGGGCCTGACGGATCACAGCAAGCTGCTGCTCCTGCAGCATTTTTCCTCTCCGGAGGACATATACTACGCGGACGAGGAAGCCCTGTGGCAGGTGGAGGGGCTGAAGAAGGAACAGGCGGCGCTGCTGAACAGCAAATCGCTGACGGCGGCAGACCGCATCCTGTCGGACTGCGCCCGGAAGGATATCTTTCTGGTGACCATGGCGGATGCCATGTACCCCGACCGGCTGCGGAACATCTATCAACCGCCGCTGCTGCTGTACGGCAAGGGCGCTATGCCCCTCTTTGACGAGGAAGCGGCGGTGGCCGTGGTGGGCACCCGTTCCTGCACGCCCTACGGCGTCCACTGTGCCGAAAAGCTGGGCTATGAGCTGACCCAGCAGGGCGCTATGGTGGTGTCCGGCATGGCAAAGGGCATCGACGGTGCGGCCATGCGCGGCGCGCTGCGGTTCGGCGGCTTTACCTGCGGTGTGTTGGGCGGCGGTGTGGACGTGGTGTACCCCGCCGAAAACCGGCGTCTGTACGAGGATATCGCCGCCACCGGCGTGCTGCTGTCGGAGTACCCGCCCCGGACAGAGCCGGAGGGGTGGCGCTTTCCGATGCGCAACCGCATTCTCAGCGGCCTAAGTGTAGCTGCCGTGGTGGTGGAAGCGCCGCTGCGTTCCGGCGCGCTGATTACCGCCGAAAACGCCATGGAGCAGGGGCGGGACGTGTTCGCCGTTCCCGGCCCCATCGACGCGCCCAACAGCGCCGGCTGTCACCGCCTGATCCGGGAGGGCGCGATCTTAGCCACCTGCGCGGGAGACATTCTCTCGGAGTACGAGAGCCGGTTTCCCCACAAGCTGCGGCGTACCGCGCCGCCTATGCCGCCGCTGCCCCGCATGGCGGGCGAACCCAAAACGGCGGCGGAAAAGCCAGCGCCAAAGTCAGAGGAATATCCGTATACGCCGGAAGCGGAGCAGACACCCGTTCTGCCCCGGCTGACGGCAGAGGAGTGGGCGGCGCTGTCAACGGAGCAGCAGACCGTGCTGCAAGTATTGCGGACAGATGAGCCGAAGCTGTCCGACCAGCTGGCGGAGGACAGCGGCCTGCCCATTCAGCGGGTGCTGCCCGCGCTGACGCTGCTGGAGATCAGCGGCTGGACGGCGCAGAACGGGGCGCGCAGCTTTGTGCGCACCGTGGAGCTGCCGGAAATTGAGTTAGAAGGAAGCAAAGAGGAATAAAAAAGCATGAGCAAGAAGCATCTGGTGATCGTGGAGTCTCCGGCCAAGGCCAAGACCATCGGCAAGTATCTGGGGCCTGACTATCAGGTAACGGCCTGCATGGGCCACCTGCGCGACCTGCCCAAGAGTACCCTTGGCGTGGACATTGAACACGATTTTGAACCTGAATATAAGCCCATTCGCGGCAAGGAGGAGCTGATCCGCCAGCTGAAAAAGGACGCCGCCGCCAGCGATACCGTCTACCTCGCCACCGACCCGGACCGCGAGGGAGAGGCCATTTCCTGGCATTTGCAGCATCTGCTGAACCTGCCGGACGATAAGACCAGACGTGTCACCTTCAACGAGATCACCCGCAAGGTGGTGGGCGAGAGCATCGCCCATCCCCGCGCCATCAATCAGGATCTGGTGGACGCCCAGCAGGCCCGCCGTGTGCTGGATCGCGTGGTGGGCTATCAGATCTCCCCGGTGATGTGGAAGAAGATCCGCCGGGGCCTGTCCGCCGGACGGGTGCAGAGCGTGGCTACCCGCATGGTGTTTGACCGGGATCAGGAGATCGCCGACTTCCAGCCTCAGGAGTACTGGACGCTGGACGCAGTGCTGGAAAACGGGGAAAAAGTGGCCTTTAAGGCCCATTATTACGGCCAAAATGGCAAGAAATACGAGCCCCAGACCCAGGCGGATGTGCAGGCCATCATGGACGAGCTGCGCAGCGCCGCTTTCGCCGTCAAGTCGGTGAAGCGCACCGACAAGAACCGTTCCCCCTCGCCGCCCTTTACCACCTCCACCATGCAGCAGGAGGCGTCACGCAAGCTGAACATGACGCCCCGCCGCACCATGGCCATCGCCCAGCAGCTGTACGAGGGCGTGGATATCACCGGCGAGGGCACCGTGGGTCTGATCACCTACATGCGTACCGACTCGCTGCGCATCAGTGACGAGGCGCAGGCCGACGCCCGCGGCTTCATTCAGGAGCGCTACGGCAAGGGTTATGTGCCTGCCGCGCCCCGACAGTACAAGACCAAGGCCGGGGCCCAGGACGCCCACGAGGCCATCCGACCCAGCAATGTGACCCTGACGCCGGACGCCATCCGGGGAGACCTGACGGCGGAGCAGTACCGGCTGTACCGCCTGATCTGGAGCCGTTTTCTGGCCAGCCAGATGGCCAACGCCATCTATGACAGCGTGTCCGTGGATATCAGCGCCGACGCGCATTTGTTCCGGGCCACCGCCAGCAAGCTGAAATTCTCCGGCTATACCGCCGTGTACGAGGAGAGCCGGGATGACGACGACAAGGAGGAGAAGGAGCCCACCCTGCCTGATCTGAAGGAGGGCGAGCCCCTGACGCTGAAGGACTTCGCGCCCGCACAGCACTTCACCACGCCGCCCGCCCACTATACCGAGGCGGCGCTGATCCGGGCCATGGAGGAAAACGGCATCGGTCGTCCCTCCACCTATGCGCCCACGGTGTCCACCATTCTTGACCGCCGCTATGTGAAGAAAGAGGGCAAGTGCCTGTATATCACCAATCTGGGCAAGGCGGTCACCACGTGGATGGAGAAGTATTTCTCCGATATCGCTGATTTGAAATTTACCGCCAACATGGAGCAGCGTCTGGACGACGTGGAGGAGGGCAAGCTGCCCTGGAAGCAGGTGCTGCGCCAGTTCTATGACGACGGCTTCGCCCAACACCTGACCGACGCCGAAGCGGGCGACTATATCCGCCCCGAGCCCACCGTCAGCGATGAGCTGTGCCCCGTGTGCGGCCACAATCTGGTGGAGCGGGAGGGTCGGTTCGGCCCGTTCCTGGCCTGCCCCGGCTATCCGGAGTGCACCTTTACCATGCCGCTGGTGGTGGAGATGCCGGGCCGCTGCCCCAAGTGCGGCGGACGGCTCATGAAGCGCAGCGGCACCAGCAAGACCTCCGGCAAGCAGTATACCTACTACTGCTGCGAGTTCGCCAACAACAAAAAAGGCGACCGCACCTGCGATTTCATGACGTGGGATGTGCCCACCAAGGAGGACTGCCCGCTCTGCGGCCAGACCATGTTCAAGCGGGCGGGCCGCGGCTTCAGCAAGCCCTTCTGCATCAACGAGAAGTGCGCCAACTTCCTGCCGGAGGACAAGCGGGGCTATCACCGCAAGAAGGACACCGCCGCCGAGGGCGGCGAGACCACCGCTGAGACGGCTGCGGAGCCTGCGGCCGAGGAAAAGCCCGCCAAGAAGTCTGCTGCCAAAAAGACGACGGCCAAGACCACGGCGGCAAAAAAGACGACGACCACCGCCGCGAAGAAAACCACGACGGCGAAGAAAACCACCACAAAGAAAGCGGCCACCACCAAAAAGACTACTGCCAAAAAGGCGGCGGAGAAAGGCGGCGGGGAATGAACCATGTAACTGTGATCGGCGCGGGTCTTGCTGGCAGCGAATGCGCGTGGCAGCTGGCCCAGCGGGGCATTTCCGTGACGCTGCGGGAGATGAAGCCCCTCAAGCGCACCCCCGCCCACGTGACCGATGATTTTGCCGAGCTGTGCTGCTCCAATTCTCTGCGGGGCGCAGGGCTGGAAAACGCCGTAGGACTTCTCAAGGAGGAGCTGCGGCGGTTGGACAGCCTGATCCTACGGTGCGCCGACGCCACGGCGGTACCTGCCGGCGGTGCGCTGGCGGTGGATCGCCACGGCTTTGCCGCCATGGTGACGGAAGCCATCCGTAATCACCCCAATATTACCGTAGTGGCGGAGGAAGTGACGGACATTCCGGAGGGCGATGTGGTCATCGCCTCCGGCCCGCTGACCTCCGACGCGCTGGCGGACAAGCTGGCGGCGCTGTTCGGCAGCACCGATACCCTGCATTTCTTCGACGCTGCCGCGCCGTTGGTGGCCTTTGACAGCGTGGATATGACCAGCGCCTACTTCGCCAGCCGCTATGACAAGGGTACGCCGGACTACATCAACTGCCCCATGGACAAGGAGCAGTACCTGGCCTTCTGGCAGGCGCTGACCGCCGCCGAGGAGGCGGAAGTCCACGGCTTCGAGGATAAGAATGTGTTCGAGGGCTGCATGCCAGTGGAGGTCATGGCCCGCCGGGGCGAGGATACCCTACGGTTCGGCCCCTTAAAGCCCAAGGGACTGCCTGATCCGAAAACGGGCCGCGATCCCTACGCGGTGGTGCAGCTGCGCAAGGACAACGCCGACGGCACCATCTATAATCTGGTGGGCTTCCAGACCCACCTGAAATGGCCGGAGCAGAAGCGGGTGTTCTCCATGATCCCCGCCCTTCACGACGCCCGGTTCCTGCGCTACGGCGTCATGCACCGCAATACGTATCTGGATTCGCCCCGGCTTCTTGACCGGTATTACCGGCTCAAGAGCGACCCCCGCATTGCCTTTGCCGGACAGATGACCGGCGTGGAGGGCTATGTAGAGTCCTGTGCCAGCGGTTTTCTGGTGGGCGTGGAGCTGGCCCGGCGTCTGCTGGGCAAGGAACCCATCGACTTTCCCAGAGAAACCGCCATCGGCGCACTGGGTCTGTATGTCAGCAACGAGTCCGTGGCGGAGTTCCAGCCTATGAATATCAATTTCGGCATTATCCCGCCCCTTGACCACCGGGTGAAGGGCAAGCGCAACAAAAACGCGGAGCTGAGCCAGCGGTCGCTGGCCATCATCGAGGAAATTCGGGAGGAGGTGCTTTCCCAATGAGGATCATCGTAGACGCCATGGGCGGCGACAACGCGCCGCTGGCCATCGTCAAGGGTGCCCTGCAGGGACAGAAGCGCTGGGGCGTGGACATCACCCTCACCGGCGACGAGACCGCCATCCGGGAAGCGCTCGCCCAGTGCGGCGTACAGGAGCTGCCTCAGGGCATGGATATCGTGCCCACCACCGAGGAAGTTACCATGGAGGACGATCCCGCCACGGTGTTCCGCCGGAAGAAGGACAGCTCCATGGGCGTGGGCCTGACCCTGCTGCGGGACGGCAAGGGCGACGCCTTTATCTCCGCCGGCTCCACCGGCGCGCTGTTGACCGGCGCTACCCTCATTACCAAGCGTGTGCGGGGCATTCGCCGGGCCGCCATGGCTCCTGTCATGCCCACCACCACCGGACGCTGCGTGCTGATCGACTGCGGCGCCAACGCCGAGTGTACGCCGGAGTACCTGCTGCAATTCGCCTATCTGGGCAGCTTTTACGCCCGCCACGTGCTGGGGATCGAGAATCCCCGCGTGGGCCTTCTCAACATCGGCGTGGAGGCGGAGAAGGGCACCGACCTCCAGCGTCAGACCCGGGCGCTGCTGCTGGAGCAGCCCAAGCTGAATTTTATCGGCAATATCGAGGCCAAGGAGGCCATCAAGGGCGGCTGCGACGTGCTGGTGACGGACGGCTTCTCCGGCAACGTGATGCTGAAAACCATCGAGGGCATCGGCTCCTACGCCGGAAGCTGCCTGAAGGGCATCTTCAAGAAAAACCTGCTGACGAAGCTGGCGGGCGCTATGGTGCTGCCGGGGCTGAACGCCTTCAAGGCGCAGCTGGACCCCAACAAGGTGGGCGGCACCGCCTTTATCGGCATCTCCAAGCCGGTCATCAAGGCCCACGGCTCCTCCAATGACGAGGCCATCGAAAACGCCATCGGTCAGGCCAGGGAGGTGGCGGCCAGCGGCTTGGTGGACGAGATCGCCGCCCATGTGGACGAAATGACGCTGAATGCATAATTCAAAATAATTTTACGAAAAAAGTATTGACAGGCCAGTAGGATTGCCGTATTATTTTTCAAGATAATGCAATCTGAAAGGAGGAGTAACTTCCTATGACACCGGAGACGATCTTCAAAACCATGCAAGATCTGATCGCGGAGCAGTTTGCCATTGATGCAGACGAAGTGACCATGGATAGTTCCTTTGTGGACGATCTGGGCGCGGATTCCGTGGATCTGGTGGAGCTGGTGATGGCGATGGAGGAGGAATTCGACATCGGCGAGATCGATGAAGAGGATCTGCAGTCTCTCAAGACTGTGGGCGATTGCGTCCGCTATCTCAGCAACCACATTGAGTGAAATACTTGTACATAGAAAAGAAAACCCCACATTGTGGGGTTTTCTTTTCGAGAATTGATTTTGGGCCACCGCC
The DNA here is from genome assembly GCA_900548615.1 of uncultured Eubacteriales bacterium. Classification (GTDB taxonomy): domain Bacteria; phylum Bacillota; class Clostridia; order Oscillospirales; family Oscillospiraceae; genus Vescimonas. Next base: position 16,467 of record URKW01000011.1, read on the forward strand.
CATGGGATCCCACATGGCGGATCCTGTGGGCGACGGCCCGGAAGGGATGAGAGAATGGAACCGTTACATCAATTGGAACAAAGATTGGGCTATCAGTTCAAGGATCAGCAGCTGCTGCGCGCTGCGCTGTACCACAGCTCCTACGCCAACGAGCACCGCACCATGGGCATCAGCAGCAACGAGCGGCTGGAGTTTCTGGGGGATGCGGTGCTGGGCTTCGTGTCGGCGGACTTTCTGTACCGCAAGCATCCTGACCTGCCGGAAGGTGAGCTGACCCGTATCCGCGCCGCGCTGGTGTGCGAGGAAAGTCTGCACGAGGTGGCGCAGAGCCTGCGTCTGGGTGAATTCCTACTGCTGGGCAAGGGCGAGGAGAGCGGCGGCGGCCGCCGCCGTCCGTCCATTCTGGCGGACGCGGTAGAGGCGGTGCTGGCCGCCGTGTATCTGGACGGCGGTATTGACGAGGCTCGCGCCCTGATCCACCGTATCCTACTGGAGAAGGAGCAGGAGCAGGTGGTGGAGAGCCGCCGCCGGGACTGCAAGACCGAATTGCAGGAGCTGGTGCAGCGCAAGCCCAATCAGGTGCTGCACTATGAGCTGGTGTCCGAGAGCGGCCCGGATCACGCCAAGGTGTTCGCCGTGGCGGTGACGCTGAACGGTCAGGTGGTGGGCCTTGGCTCCGGCCACAGCAAGAAGGAGGCGGAGCAGTCCGCCGCCCGCGCCGCATTGGAGCAAATGAAATGAGCTAAAACTGGCATGGAATCTGGCGATTTTGACATTCCGTAGGGCGGCCTGCCCTCAGGCCACCGCGTATTTCATTCCAACCTGAATAGAAAAGAGAACCCCGCCCTGACGCGCCGCGTCAGGGCATTTTTCTATCCCCACAAAAATTTTCCGTGGGTTTTGGGCGAAAATGGTGTAGTATAGAGTAGAGACACAACAGGAGGGGAGGGAGATACGGGTGGACGAGCGCATATTGATGGAGAAGATCGCGGGCGGCGATGAGGCTGCGCTGCACGCGCTTCTGCGGCAGTACGGGCCACTGATCCGGTACGTTCTGCGGCCCATCCTGACTGACGAGCGGGATCGGGAGGAGTGCTATGCCGATATCTCCCTGAAGATCTGGCAGACGGCGGGCAGCTTTGACGGTGAAAAGGGCACGCTGAAAGCGTGGCTGACAGTGCTGAGCCGCAACGCCGCCCTGAACCGTGCCCGCCGCGCCCAGACCGACGCGCCGCTGGAGGAGGACGTTCCCCACACCGGCGGCAGCGCCGAGGAGGAGCTGCTGCGCCGTGAGCGGCAGGAGCGGGGACACGGGGCGTCTCGGGGCATGGCAGGCCGCTATCGCGGGTCTGCTGCCGGAGGAGCGTGGCCTGTTCTATCGAAAATACTACTACTGCCAGTCCACCGCCCAGATGGCCGCCGAGCTGTGCCTGACAGAGCGTGCGGTGGAGGGGCGGCTGTACCGCCTGCGGCAAAAGCTGCGGCGGCTGTTGGGAGGTGACTTCTGTGAGTGACGATCTGCGGTTTGATCAGCTGCTGCGTGAGGACGCCTCTGGTTTGCCGCCAGCCATGGCAGATGTGAATCCCTGGCGCGAGGCCATGTGGCTGGTGCTGTGGGGCATGGGTCTGACCACCATCACCTTCAACTTCCTGTATCTGGATCTGCTCCTGCCCGCGCTGGGCGGCATCCTGATGGTGCTGGGCTTCCGCACCCTGCGGCAAGAGAACAAAGCCCTGCGATGGTGCTGGCGGCTGTCCATCGTCATCGCCGCGGTGCGCAGTGCGTCCTTCGTGCTGGAAGCCCTGCCGGTGGATGTAAAGTACGTCCCGGCCTATGCGGTCATGGTCATGACCTTCGCGCTGTATATCGGCCTGTGGCGGGGCATGGTGGGTGTGTCCCGCGCCGCCGGTGCGGAAGAGCCCGCCGCGCCTGCCGCCGGTGCGCTGGTGATCTTCTATGTGGTGCTGGGCGCGTTGGCCTTTTTGAAGCTGGAAGGTTGGCTGGCAGTGCTGCCGGTGCTGATCGTGTATATTGTGATCCTGCGGAATCTGGTAAAGCTGGCCCGCTCCCTTTCGGACACGGGCTACGCCATCCATGCCGCACCGGTGCGCCTGCCCTCGGCGGCGGTGCTGTGGGGCTATCTGGGGCTGACGCTGGCGGCGATGCTGCTGACCATGTTCCTGGGCCAGCGGTATCCCATGGACTGGCAGGTGCGTGACGACGCGCCTCAGGACGCGGCCGTCCGGGCGGAGCTGCTGACGCTGGGCTTTCCGGAAAAGGTGCTGGATGACCTGACGGCGGAGGAAGTGGCGCGGCTGTCCGGCGCGGTGAAGGTCTATACGGAGACAGAGCCTTTGTATGAGGACGATACCTACCGCGAGGTCACCACATCAGTGTGGAACGATGACACGCCACCCCGCTGGCACTATATCGACGCGGAGAAGCAGTCGGACGGCAGCTACCGCTATACCTATCGGGCATATGATCTCTATGAGGGCTTTGTGACCCATGTAGTGGTGCTGGTGGAGGAAGCGGGCAGACAGCGGGCTATCGTGCTGCACTATGCGGTGATCGACCGGTCGTCCGGAGACTGCCTTGCGGAGGGTATGGAGATCTGGCCCGTGTGGCAGGGCAACGCGGAGTCGTGGAGCCCCGGCGGATGGAACAGCGGCCGCCTGTTGTGCGAGAAAGACGGCCAGTCCTATACGGCGGACTTCTACTCGGTGAAGAGCGGCAGCTATGAGACCACCAACATCTTCGGCACCACACAGAACACAGGCATTATCGCGGAGTGGTCGCGGATGGATCACAGCGGGAATGTTCGGGCCTATCTCCTGTACGATGCCGAAATGCTGACACCGGAGATGCCGTCGCTGTATAGCTGGTGCAACTACGTTCGGCAGACAAAGCCGGTCTATCCCTTCCGGGACGCATTGACGTTGTGGCACGAGTGGAGGACAGACGGCTGCTACGACAAGTGGCAGACCAGTGTTCAGATATGGCCGCCTGTGGAGGAGGAAACCGAATAGCACAAAAGAGACGGCGCAAGCCGTCTCTTTTTCAATTTGTAAAAAAAGCCTGTCATTGCGAGCCAGTCCGCAGACTGGCGTGGCAATCCGTTTCTGAAGCCTCACTATGTGAGGGAGGTGGCATGACCGTAGGTCATGACGGAGGGAGAGAACAAAAATCTCAAATTCTCTCCCCCAGTCACCTGCGGTGACAGCCCCCTCTCAGAGGGGGCCAAGCACGGATTCCCACGTCGCTTCGCTCCTCGGAATGACAGAGATGAGTTTTGCGCTGCACTGTTATAAATAACAGTGGCATTTTTTTCATGGATATGGTATACTATATTTGATATCTTCTGCGACAACCGATAACAAACTGTAATTTATCTGCCGGATATGACAAAACGTATTCGGATACGACATGAGGTGACTCTATGACATATTTTTCTTCCTTCCTGCTGGGTCTGGTACAGGGCATCGCGGAGTTCCTGCCCATCTCCAGCTCCGGCCATCTGTCCATCGCCCAGAACCTGCTGAACATCGACACGGCGGTGCCGGAGTTCTTTGACGTGCTGCTGCATCTGGGCACGCTGGTGGCGGTGTTCGTGGCCTACTGGCGGGATATCTGCGACATGGTGATGGAGCTGATCCACGGCGTCAACGATCTGGCCCACGGCACAACGCCCCGCCAGGTGCCGCCCGCCCGGCGGCTGATCCTGCTGATTATCGTGGGCACGCTGCCGCTGTTCGCCGTCCTGCCCATCCATAAGCAGGTGCAGGCCCTCAGCAACAACATGGTCTTCATCGGCGCGGCGCTGGTGGTGACGGGCTTCCTGCTGTTCGCCTGTGATCTGGTACGCAAGGGCCGCAAGACCGAGCGCAATGCCACACTGGCGGATGTGCTGGTGGTGGGCGTGGGGCAGGCCATCGCCACCATGCCCGGCATCTCCCGCTCCGGCATGACCATCACCACCGGCTGCTTCATGGGCTTTGAGCGGAAGTTTGCCGTGCGGTTTTCCTTCCTGCTGTCCATTCCCGCCGTGCTGGGCGCCAACATCCTCAGTTTGAAGGATGCCATCGAGACCGGGATCGTCTGGGCGGAGGTGCCCATGTATCTGGTGGGCGTTGTCACCGCCGCAGTGGTGGGCTATGTTTGCATCCGTTTGCTGCGCATGGTGGCCGAAAAGGGCCGCTTCGGCGCGTTTGCGTATTACTGCTGGGCGGCGGGCCTGCTGACGCTACTGCTCAACGCCATTAAGTGAGGTAAGCTATGGCGAATACACCAAAGAAGAAAAACGCCGGGAGCTCCGCCAAGAGCGGCAGCAAACGCCGCTCTGCCCCGCCGCCTCCCGCTTATAACGCCCAGGCGCGGATCATCGGCGGCATCGTCTGCCTGCTGCTGGCCCTGTGCGTGCTGGTGACGTACTTTAACGTGGACGCCATTCTGCTGACGTTTCTGGCCAATGTGCTGAAGGGCTGCATGGGCTACGGCTACTGGCTGGCGGCTCCGGCGCTGCTGTATGCCGGCATCGTGCTGGTAGGCCACAAGGGCCGCCCGGTGAAGCTGCGCACCACCTGCACGCTGCTGCTGCCGGTGCTGGTGGGCATGGTGCTGCATCTGCTGCTGTCCCGCGGCGGCTATGCCTTCTCACTGGAGAACATCAAGCCCATGTGGAAGGACGGGCAGTCCCTGCTGTGCGGCGGCGTGGTGTCCGGTTTTCTGGCGGTGGCCATGGAGGCGCTGCTCAGCCGCGTGGTGTCCCTGATCCTGACCATTCTGCTGACGCTGCTGGCGGTGCTGGGCGCACTGCAGATCAAGCCCGCCGAGCTGGCGGCGGAGATGAAACGCCGGGCCGAGGAACGCGCCCAGTGGGAGGACGAGGACGACTACTATGACGACGAGAAGGAAGCACCCGCCCGTCCCGCAAAGTCTGTAAAGGAATCTGCCGTTACACCGACTGCCAGAAAACGGCGAGCCAATATCGACATTCCGCTGGACGACGAACCGGCGGGAGAGCCCAGCCGCGAGGCCGCCGCATTGCAGCCTTCCGGCAAGAGCCTGTTCCCCGGCCGCTCCGGCGACGTAAAGACCCCGGCGGAGCTGCTGGATCCCACGCTGGCTCCGGCGGAAGCGCCTGCGGCGCCCCAGCCTGAACCGGCGCCGACTCCCGCTCCGGTCAAGGAGCCGCTGTCGGAGAAGAAGCGGAAGGAAGCCGTCCGGGCGGAGGTGGAAAGCGCCACCGCCGAGGTCAGTGAGGCCATCGAAAAGGAGTTGGCCGAGGGGGAGGGAGCCTACCGCTACCCGCCCATCACGCTGCTGGATGAAAATACCGACGACAACCATCAGGAGGTGGGCGCGGAGCTGCGGCTCAACTCCCAGCGGCTGGCGTCGGCGCTGTCCTCCTTCGGGGTAGACGCTCATCCCGGCGAGGTCGTCCACGGCCCCAGCGTCACCCGCTATGAGTTCACACTGGATCAGGGCGTGAAGCTCAGCAAGCTCACCAATCTCAGCGATGATATCGCTCTGGCGCTGGGCGCTACCGGCGTGCGTATCGCACCTATCCCCGGCAAGATCTCCGCCGTGGGCATCGAGGTGCCCAACAAGGCCGTCACCGCCGTCCGTATCCGGGACGTGATCGAGAGCCGGGAGTTTACCAACCATCCCAGCACCGTGGCCTTCGCCGTGGGTAAGGACATCGGCGGCAGCGCCATCGTGGGCAATATCGCCCGGCTGCCCCATGTGCTGATCGCCGGTACCACCGGTTCCGGTAAGTCCGTGTGTACCAATTCGCTGATCGTCAGCCTGCTGTATAAGTCCACCCCCGACGAGGTGCGCTTCATCATGGTGGACCCCAAAATGGTGGAGCTGGCCCCTTATAACGGCATCCCCCATCTGCTGATCCCCGTGGTCACCGACCCGAAAAAGGCCGCCGGTGCGCTGCAATGGGCGGTGTACGAGATGATGAAGAGGTATAAGATGTTCTCCGAGCGGGGCGTCAAGGATCTGGCGGGCTTCAACGCCCTGTGCGAGAGCGACCCCGAGCTGAAGAAGCTGCCCACCGTGGTGGTGGTCATCGACGAGCTGGCCGACCTGATGCTGGTGGCTGCCAAGGAGGTGGAGGAATCCATCTGTCGCGTGGCCCAGATGGGCCGTGCCGCCGGTATGCACCTGGTCATCGCCACCCAGCGACCCTCGTCTGACGTGATCACCGGTCTGATGAAAGCCAACATCCCCAGCCGTATCGCCTTTGCGGTGGCGTCGTCGCTGGAATCCCGCATCATTCTGGATACCACCGGCGCGGAAAAGCTGGTGGGTAAAGGCGATATGCTTTACTTCCCGCTGGGCAACCAGAAGCCCACCCGTGTACAGGGCTGCTTCATCACGCCGGAGGAGATCGAGCGCGTGGTGAACTTCGTCAAGGAGAGCGGCGCCGCCGACTACTCCGACGAGGTCATGGAGAAGATCGAGGAGGTCATGAAGCAGAGCGAAAAGGGCGGCGGCAAGTCCGCCGGCGGCAGCGCTCCCGCCGATGGCGACGAGGGCTGCGACGAGCTGCTGGGCGCGGCGGTGGAGGTCATTCTGGAAACGGGACAGGCCAGCGTGTCCATGCTGCAGCGGCGCTTGAAGCTGGGCTATTCCCGCGCCGCCCGTCTGGTGGATCAGATGGAGGAGAGGGGCATCGTGGGCCCCTTCGAGGGCAGCAAGCCCCGGCAGCTGTTGATTACCAAGGAGCAGTGGCAGGAGCTGAAGATGAAGGGCAGCTTCGACGCCGCATCGCCGGAGCCGGAAAGCCATCCCGACCCTTACGGCAGCATCAACGATGTGTTTAACAGCAGAGATGCATTAGATTAAAAAATGCACCCCTTTGGGGTGCATTTTTTAATCAGAGAAGAGATAATAGTGAAGAGTGAAGAGTTGCGGTATGCCGCTTCACGGCATGATTGAAAATAGCGGCGAGGTGCAGAAGCCAAGGCCTCCTCTGAGAGGGGGCTGTCACCGAAGGTGACTGAGGGAGAGAATTTGGGGCTTTTGTTCTCTCCCACCGTCTCGGCTTACGCCGAGACACCTCCCTCACAGAGGGAGGCTTTGGCCGCTGCGCGGCGAGGAAAAGCGCTTAAATAAAAAACTTCCTGTGCAGCGACCTTTGCAGCGGCTTGCAGATGGCCACCACCAGCAGCATGCCGCCCAGCAGTACGCCGGCGGTCAGCGGGTACAGCGACCAGAAGAATGTCTCGTGCAGCTGGAAGGTCAGGTTGATGAGAAACTCGATCAGCACCGCCACGCCGCCGGAAAGCATCAGCGCCCCGCTGAACACATACAGGTGTCCGCCGGGCAGATATCGCAGCAGCGCCACCATGGCCGTCACCAGCACTCCGATAGCGCCCGTTACCGGGAAGGCGAAGGACAAGAACCAGTGTCCGCCCGTGGCGAAGTTGATATACAGCAGGTACAGCCCAATGGCCGCAAAGTCGATGGGCACGAAGATCACCGGATTGGGGCGGCGGAACCACAGGGGCAGCGCCACCAGCACATACAGCAGCGCCACACCGCCGGAGGCGTACCCCGACCAGACGATGGAGCCGTTGATGCGCCAGTCGCAAAGGATGAACAGCACCGCCGGCAGCAGCGCCAGCACCGTCAGCAGAAACAGCGCGCCGGAACGGCTGACCTCCTCCGTGTGGGGACGGTGGTCGACAGGATAGGGCGGCTGGCCCTGTTGGGGCGGCATATCCGGGTGAAAGGCCCGCGTACCGCACAGGGGACAGACCTTCTCGCTGTCGGCCAGCTCTACGCCGCATTTGACACAATACATGATGCGCTCCTTTCCCGCGTTACCGCTGGTTGCTCTCCACCTTTACGGGGAGGCCCAGCTGATGCAGCACGCGGTAAAAATGCAATTCCAGCTCCGGTTCCCGGATGCTGCGGATACAGTTGATATACACGGTGTCGTTCCACGTCAGGACGCCGCAGTTGTGGGGGGCCTTGGCCTGTACGCCGATGATGAAATCCATCCGCGCCACATAGGGAGCCATCACCTCCGGCAGACGCACCACGCCCAGATTGGACAGGCACAGGCAGGATTTGCACTCGCCCACCGTGTCGAACACCGCCTTCATGGCCAGATTCTTGATGAACAGCGGCATCACCCGCAGCAGGGGCGACTGCTCACTGGCCACATTGGCGGCGAACTTGGCCCGCATGGTCTGGGGATTGTTTTCCAGTCCCATCCGGTGGTGTACGGCGGCGCAGATCTCGTCAAAGGTGTAGTCGCCCATCCGGGGATCCACCTCCGGCGTGATATAGGACGCGAAGTTCCGCAGCGTCTTGCTGGGGAACAGGTTCCGCAGGTTCACCGGCAGCAGCACCTTCACCGGCTTGCGGCGGCTGCGCTGGGGCACCTTTTCCGCCTGCAGCTGGCAGATGGCCTGCATCATGACGGCGCACAGCAGCTCCGTCACCGTCACGCCGTGGGCCTTGGCGCACTCCTTCAGCGCCGGGGCCGGGATCATCAGGGTCACAAGATCCTTGAAGCCGTCCTTCTCCGGCGTACCGGTCAGGTGCCACGCGGTGGCCTCCTTGCGGCTGGCCTTTACATTTCCGGCATAGCGCAGGAAGCTGTCCTCCAGCTCCTCGGCATCCGGCTCCTCCAACCGGCCCAGCACGCCGTCCCCGGCGGGGATGGTCAGGCCGTATTTCTGGCTGAGATACTCCGCCAGCAGCGTCTTGAAGAAGGTCAGTCCGCCGGTGCCGTCGGTCAGCGCGTGGAAAAATTCCACCGCGAACCGGTTATGATAGACCAGTACCCGAAAGGCGCACTGCCGCACCTCGTGGAAGGGCGCGTGGGCCAGCGGGCAGCTTTTTTCCTCCTGAATGGCGGGGGAGTGGGGGATCTGCTCCAGATAGTACCAGAACATGCCCCGCCGCAGCCGCACGGCGATGGAGGGGAAGCGCCGGGCCGTCACGTCCAGCGCACTGCGCAGCACCGCCACATCTACCGGCTCGGTAAGGGTGGCGGAGATGCGGAAGAAGTTGTTCCAGTTCCGCCGCTTGGCGGCGGGATAGATTTTGGCGGCATTGTCCAGCTTCATCCACCGCAGGCTCCGGGCAGGGGACAGCACCTTGTCCATGAAGCGGTTGATGGTCTCGAAGTCCTGGGGCATGTTCTCGCTGAGACAGTACAGCACATAGGCGTGCCACCGCTCCGGCGCTACGATCAGTTTGCTGCGGCAGCCGCTTTTCACCAGCTTTTCGTGGAGCATCCGGGTGTCGTCCAGCATCACCTCGTCCCCGCCCACGAACAGCAGCGATGGCGGAAAGCCCGTGAGATCGCCGAACAGCGGCGAGCACAGCGGATCGGCGGGATCGTCGGTGTAGCACTTGGCGTAAAATTGCAGCAGCTCCGGCGACATGGAGGGGTCGACCTCCCGGTTTTCCTCATAGGACTTGCCGCTGCCGGTGAGATCCGTCCACGGCGAAATGCCGATCAGGCCGCAGGGCAGGGGCAGTCCCAGCTCCTTCAGCTTCAGGCACAGGGCGTAGATCAGTCCGCCGCCGGCGCTTTCGCCGCACAGCAGGATCTGGTGGCCCGCGTAGCCCTTTTTCAGCAGGTACTGATAGGCCTCCAGCGCGTCCTCCACCGCCGCGGGATACCGATGCTCCGGGGCCAGACGGTACGCCGCGCAGAACACCCGCACGCCGCACTCCGCCGCCAGCACCGAGGAAAAGCCCTTGGCGTATTCCAGACTTCCGCAGGTGTAGCCGCCGCCGTGGAGATACAGCACCACGCCGCCCCGCCGCTGATCCTGGGGCATGATCCACGCACCCTGAAAGTGCTGGAAATCATGGTTCTTCGTCATGATCTCGCTGCGGTGCAGAGCGGTCATCAGCTCGCCCAGCTTATCCTGACCCTTTCGGCTGGCCTCTAATGAACAGCTGGTCATAACGGGCTTGAACAGATTCAGTTGTGCGCGGACACGCTTGGCGTGCAGCTCCATAGGCACCGTTCCTTTGCTGTAGATTTAATCTTAATATTATAGCATTCCCCAACGGCGTTGTAAATACGCGCCGCTTACCCCAGCCCGGGAATGCGCTTGCGCAGCAGGGGACACAGCAGCGCCGTCACGGCGATCTTGATGGCGTCGCCGGGCAGAAAGGGCAGCATACCCGCCCACAGAAGCCTGGACACGCTCATGCCCTTGCCCATGTAGCCGTTGAGGATCAGCGCCATATAGGGCACGCCCACGGCGTACAGCACCGCCAGTCCCGCCACGCAGGCCAGCGCCACCCGCACCGGAGAGGCATTGCGCCGTGTCAGGGCGCCGATTACGGCGGCAGTGGGGATCAGCCCCAGCAGAAAGCCGAAGGTGGGCTGCAGTACGTAGGCGAAGCCGCCGCCGGTGGTAAAGATGGGCAGACCGATCAACCCCAGCGCCACATAGACTGCCTGACTCAGCGCGCCGCACCCGGCGCCCAGCAGCACACCCGCCATGGCGGTGAACAGAAATTGCAGCGTGATGGAGGAGACCCCCAGCGGGATACGCAGAAACGCGCCTGCCGCCGTCAGTGCGGCAAACAGCGCGGTATAGACCAGCTTTCGTGAAGTCATGACAAGACCCTCCTGATCAGGAAAAGAATGGAAACATGATACCCCGCACGCTATGATACTGTCAAGAGCACCAGATGATTTTTTCCTTTACTGACCGGGGAAAACGTGGTAATATGGGGCACAAATGAAAGGGGGCGGCGCAATGGAACAGCCGATGCTCTATCGCTATGAAACGGTGGACTCCACCAATACCGTGTGTAAGACGCTGGCGCGGCAGGGCGCGGAGGACGGCACCGCCGTCATCGCGGCGCGGCAGACGGCGGGCCGGGGCCGTATGGGCCGGGGCTTCGAGTCGCCTGCGGGATTGGGACTGTACCTCTCCATGCTGTGGCGGCCTGTGGCGTCGCCGGAGGGTCTGCTGCCCCTGACGGCCATGGTCTCGGCCTCTGCCGCGCTGGCGATCCGCCGCGTGGCCGGGGCGGACGTGCGCATCAAGTGGCCCAACGATCTGGCGCTGAATAGCAAAAAGCTGGCAGGTATCTTGACGGAGGTGTCGCTGGCGGACGGCGGCGTGGATTATGTGGTCGTGGGCATCGGCGTGAATCTGCGGCAGAGGCCGGAGGATTTTTCGCCGGAGGTGGCGAAGATCGCCACCTCGCTGGTGGCGGAGGGCTATGACGTGGAGCGGGAAACGCTGGAAACGGCGCTGGTGGACGCGCTGCGGCAATCGTTCCGTCACCTGTGTGCCCCGGAGACCTATCTGGACGATTACCGGCAGCTGTGCCTGAATCTGGGGCGGCAGGTGCACATCCTGCAAACGGACGAAACGGTGACGGCGCTGGATATCGACCCCCAGTACGGCCTTGTGGTGCGGCACGGCAGCGGCGCGGTGGAGACCCTGCGGTGCGGCGAGGTGTCCGTGCGGGGACTGTACGGCTACGCGGAATAAAAAATGACCATATAAAAGAGGTGTTTTCATTGAAAGAGTGTTTGGAGCTGTTTCTGACGTTTGCCAAGGTGGGCGTCATGACCTTTGGCGGCGGCATGGCTATGCTGCCCATCCTGCAGCGTGAGGTGGTGGAGAACAAGGGCTGGGCCACCGACGAGGAACTGACGGACTATTTCGCCATTGGCCAGTGTACGCCGGGCATCATCGCCGTCAATACCGCCACCTTTATCGGCCAGAAGCGCAAGGGTATTCTGGGCGGCATTGTTGCCACGCTGGGCATCGTGTTTCCCTCGCTGATCATTATCACGCTGCTGGCGGGCCTTATCACCAGCTTTTCTCATCTGGAGTGGGTGCAGAACGCCTTTGCCGGTATCCGCGTCTGCGTCTGCGTGCTGATCTTCAACGCCACGCTGAAGCTGTGGCAGGGCGCGGTGAAGGACGTGTGGGGTGCGCTGATCTTCGCGGCGGTGCTGGCCGCCTCGCTGCTGACAGATCTTTCACCGGTGCTGTTTGTGCTGGCGGCGGCTGTGGCGGGCATTATTCTCCGTAACGTGGGAGGTGCCAAAAAATGATTTATTTGCAGCTGTTCTATGAATTCTTCAAGACCGGCCTGTTCGCCATCGGCGGCGGATTGGCCACGTTGCCCTTCCTGTCGGATATGGCGGAGCGCACCGGCTGGTTCACCCAGTCTCAGCTGGCGGACATGCTGGCCGTCAGCGAGTCTACCCCCGGTCCCGTCGGCGTCAATATGGCCACCTACGTGGGCTTTGAAACGGCAGGCGTGCTGGGGGCTATAGTCGCCACATTGGGACTGGTGTTTCCCTCCATCGTCATTATCCTTGTCATTGCCGGATTCCTGAAGGCGTTCCGCAATAACAAGTTTGTGGACGCGGCCTTCTATGGTCTGCGGCCCGCCTCCACCGCCATGGTGGCCTCTGCCGGTATCGGCGTGGTGCTGCTGAGTCTGGTGGATGCCTCCGCCTCCGGCCTGGCCTTCTTCCGCTGGAAGGAGATCACGCTGGCGGCCGTGATCCTGGTGCTGACCCGCTGGGTGCCTGCTACCAAGAAGCTGCACCCCATCGTGTTCATCGGTGCAGCGGCGCTGGTGGGCGTGCTGCTGAAATTCTGACCGCCTGTAAAAGCGCACCTTATGCTTTTGATAAGGTGTGCTTTTCTTTGTGCGAAGTGTCAAAATGCCCGTTTTTACGACGGAATTGTTAGGGTATTTGTCAGTTGTAATTTATTTCCCGGCGGGGTATGATAGTATCAATTTATATTATGAGGGGGTCTTTTCCTATGGAGCAGTTAAAGGAACGCATCCGCCGCGAGGGCAAGGTGCTGCCGGGTAATATCATCAAGATCGACGGTTTTTTGAACCACCGGGTAGACACCAAGCTGTTGGGCGATATCGCGGACGAATTTGCTAAGTATTTCGATACCAGTAAGGCCACGGTGGTGTTGACCGCCGAAGCCAGCGGTATCGCACTGGCCACCGTGTGTGCCGAGCGGTACGGCGTTCCCATGCTGTTTGCCAAGAAGGCCAAGAGCGACAACATCGAAAGCGGCCTGATCCAGAGTGAAATTTTCTCCTATACGTATAAGAAAAAGGTGACGCTGCTGGTGTCTCAGGAGTGGCTCAGCGAGAATGACCGTGTTCTCATCATCGACGATTTCATGGCCAATGGCTACGCCATGGGCGGCCTGGTGGACATTGTGAGAAAGGCCGGCGCCCAGCTGGTGGGCATCGGCGTGGCGGTGGAAAAGGGCTTCCAGGGCGGCGGCGACAAGTTCCGCGCCATGCCGGATATTCCCTATAAGGCCCTGGCCGTCATTGAATCCGCCGACGAGAACGGCATTATCTTCCGGGAGGACGACTGACATGAAAAAGGTTCTGGTTCTGGACTTTGGCGGCCAGTATAACCTGCTGGTGGCACGCCGCGTCCGTGAGTGCGGCGTGTACTGCGAGATCAAGTCCTTCCGCATGTCCATGGAGGAGATCCGCGCTTTCGCTCCCGACGCGCTGATCTTTACCGGCGGCCCCGCCACCGTGTTTGAGCCCAACGCTCCCATGGTGGACAAGGCTTTGTTTGAAATGGGCATCCCTGTGCTGGGCATCTGCTACGGCGAGCAGCTGATGATGCATCTGCTGGGTGGCCAGTGCCGCAAGGCGGAGACCCGTGAATACGGCAAGGTGGAGTTGACCCACAAGGCGTCTCCGCTGTTTGCTGACGTACCGGAGACGGCTGTCTACTGGATGAGCCACGGCGTGGAGGTGGAGCGCATGGCGCCCGGCTTCGAGATCATCGGCTCCACCGAGGGCTGCCTTCACGCGGCGGTGCAGTGCGCCGACAAGAAGCTCTACGGCGTGCAGTTTCACCCCGAGGTGCTGCATACCGAGTACGGCACCCAGATCCTGAAGAACTTCCTCTATACTATCTGCGGCTTCCAGCCGGAGTGGACCATGGCTTCCTATATGGAGGAGGCGGTGGCCGAGTGCCGCCGTCAGATCGGCGATGGCCGCGTGCTGCTGGCCCTGTCCGGCGGCGTGGACAGCTCTGTGGCCGCCGCGCTGCTGCAGCGCGCCGTGGGCGATCAGCTGACCTGCATTTTCGTGGATCACGGCCTGCTGCGCAAGGACGAGGGCGATCAGGTGGAGCAGGTGATGAAGCACCAGTTCCACGTGGACGTTCGCCGTGTCAACGCCGGCCCTCGCTTTTTGGCCAAGCTGGCGGGCGTCACCGAGCCGGAGCGCAAGCGCAAGATCATCGGTGAGGAATTCATCCGCGTGTTTGAGGAGGAGGCCAAGAAGATCGGCGCTGTGGACTTTCTTGCCCAAGGCACCATCTATCCCGACGTGGTGGAGTCCGGTCTGGGCGGCGAAAGCGCCGTCATTAAGAGTCACCACAATGTGGGCGGCCTGCCTGACTGCGTGGACTTCAAGGAGATCGTGGAGCCCCTGCGCCGTCTGTTCAAGGACGAGGTGCGCCAGCTGGGCACCGAGTTGGGCCTGCCCGACGAGCTGGTGTGGCGTCAGCCCTTCCCCGGCCCCGGTCTTGCCATTCGCGTCATCGGCGATATTACCGAGGAGAAGCTTTCCATTCTCCGCGAGGCCGACGCCATCTTCCGCGAGGAGATGAAGCTGGCGGGGCTTGACCGTACCACCAGCCAGTTCTTCGCCGTATTGACCGACCTGCGCAGCGTGGGTGTCATGGGCGACGAGCGCACGTATGACTATACGCTGGCTCTCCGCGCCGTGCAGTCTCAGGACTTCATGACCGCCACGTGGTCGCGCCTGCCCTACGATCTGCTGGACAAGGTGTCCAACCGCATCGTAGGCGAGGTGAAGCACATCAACCGTATCTGCTACGATATCACCTCCAAACCCCCCGCCACCGTGGAGTGGGAATAAATATTTAGTGTTTTCTGAATCCTGAAAAGCGTTGGTAATACAGCGTTTTTCAGGATTTTTCTTTTTTAGCGGCTACAAATTGGCTACATTTGCAGCGATTTTTGTAGCCAGAGGCTCACGGCATAATGCCGTCAAGCTGTCTGGCTACCTCCACCTGCTTGTTGGGGTACAGGTGACTGTACGTGTCCATCGTTGTCTGTACCTTTTCATGTCCGAGCCGCTCCGCGATCAGCAGCGGAGAGAAACCCATCTCCACCAGCAGGCTGGCGTGGCTGTGTCGAATGTCATGCACCCGTATCCGCTTCACGCCCGAAGCCTTGCAGCCATACTCCATTTCGTGGTATAGAAAGCTCTTGGTGTAGGGAAAGAGCCGGTCGTCCTTTTGCAGCCTGTAGCAATGGGACATATACTCCTGCAAACAGGTGCAAAGACCGTCGGGAATGGGGAGGGTACGGTTGCTCTTGGGCGTTTTCGGCGTGGTGATGATGTCCTCTCTGCCGAGGCGCTGATAGCTCTTGTTTACCGTCAGGGTTTTCTTTTCAAAGTCGATGTCCGACGGCGTAAGCGCCAGCAGCTCTCCCTCACGGATTCCGGTGAAGTACAAGGTCATAAATACCGCGTAGCTGGCAGGCCGGTCTTTCATGACCTCAATGAAGGTTTGAAACTCCTGCTTTGTCCAGAACAGCATCTCATCGGCTTTCTTCTTGCCCATGCTCCCCGCCTTGTGGCAGGGGTTTTCTTTCAAGCCATAGTATTTGACTGCGTAGTTGAAAATCGCCGTGAGCTGGTTGTTGATGCACTTGAGATAGGT
>URKW01000012.1 GCA_900548615.1 uncultured Eubacteriales bacterium
TAATGGTGCTGTGAAAGCCCAGATGGATGCTACGGCAGCATAGCTGCCGAGATCGACACTAAAAATATGCCACTGGCATATTTTCTTAACGTGTCGCCCCTCTCCGTCCTCGCTGCGCTCGGCCACCTCTCCCAAAGGGAGAGGCAAGGAATATTCGCGCGGTAAGAAGTGCGACGTTCAATTTGCTTGAAAAAGCAGATAAAACAAGAACAGGCACAGCGGATTACCCTACTGAGCCTGTTCCCTGTCTCAAGCAGCCCGCCCAACGGGCGGCACTCCTTTTTTATGAAAGGTTTACAGCGCGGCCATGGCCTCGTTGATGCTTGCCTCGCAGCTGCGCATGGCCAGGATGGTCTTTTCCATCAGCTCCTCCAGCGTCCAGCCCAGACGCTCCGCGCCGGTGGTGATCACGTCGCGGGAGCAGCCGGCGGCGAACTTCTTGTCCTTGAACTTCTTCTTCAGGCTGCTGACTTCCATGTCCATCACGCTCTTGCTGGGGCGCATCCGGGCGGCGGCGCCGATCAGACCCGTCAGCTCGTCGGCGGCGAACAGCACCTTTTCCATCTCATGTACCGGCTCCACGTCGCACACCAGACCGTAGCCGTGGCTGCACACCGCGTGAATCAGGTCGGCATCGCAGCCCGCCTTTTCCAGCAGCTCCGGAGCCTTCAGGCAGTGCTGCTCCGGCCACATCTCAAAGTCGATGTCGTGCAGCAGTCCGGCGGTGGCCCAGAAATCCGCGTCCTCGCCGAAGCCCAGCTCGTTGGCGTACCAGCGCATCACGCCCTCCACGGTCAGTGCGTGCTGGATATGGAACGGCTCGTGGTTGTACTCCTTCAATGCCGCCAGAGCGGCGTCCCGACTGATAACTTCCTTCATTGCGGCAATCTCCTTTTTGTGTATTTTCGGCGCGAAAGCGCCTGAAATGATGCCCTATTGTATCACGGGCCGCCGCATTATGCAAGAGCGTTTTCCAGCACCCGCAGGACTTCCTGCATGTGCCGCAGTTCCTCCCGCAGCAGTGTTTGATACACCGGCGGGGCAGGCGCGGCGGGTGTGACCCGTGCGGGAGCGGCGGCGCTACCGCGGGCCTCCGGGTAGGGGTTCTCCTGCGGGTTGACCCGCTTCCAGACCTGATCGTATTTGCGGTAGTCGTAAAGCTCGTTGTCCATAGTGACCTCCTTTCCGGGGAAGTGTTTCGCAGCCAAAGCCTCCCCTGTGTAAGGGGAGGTGGCAACGCGAAGCGTTGACGGAGGGGTTGTCGATCAAGGGGTTATCCCCTCAGTCAGCCTTACGGCTGACAGCTCCCCTTGCAACAAGGGGAGCCTTAAATTGCAGCGTCCTCGATAGGCCGCCATGTATGCCCATTCCCTCCCCGTGACATACTATGCCATGAGCGCCGCTGCCGCCACCCGTTGACACGCTGGACAAAACCCCCTATAATGGTGAAAAAAGCGGAAAGGACAGGGCGTATCGGTATGATGATCTCAACGAAGGGGCGCTATGCGCTGCGGGTGATGGTGGACTTGGCGGAGCACCGGGAGGAGGGCTATATCCCCCTGCGGACGGTGGCCCAGCGGCAGGGCATCAGCCAGAAGTATCTGGAGAGCATCATGACCACCCTTTCCAAGGCGGGGTTCGTGGACGGTACCCACGGCCGGGGCGGCGGCTATCGCCTTGTCCGTTCACCGGAGGAGTACCACGTCGGGCCGCTTCTGCGGGCCATCGAGGGGCCGCTGGCCCCGGTGCAGTGCGTGGAGGACGCGGCGCAGCCCTGCGAAATGGCGGACGGGTGCCGTACCCGTGCGTTGTGGCAGGGGCTGGATCAGGTGATCCGGGACTATCTGGACAACGCCACGCTGGCCCAGCTGATGGTGGAGGGAAAAGACGAAGCTTTTTTGGAACAAACGGCGAAATAAATTGATTTTCCTTATATTATCTGGTATAATATTTCAAGTTTGTCAAAATAGCTCTTTTTCTGACAGAAAATGCCGGTTCTGCCGGTTTAATTTGAGGAGGAAGATTCCATGCTGGAATTGAAACATATTTCCTATCGCGTGTCCACGCCGGAGGGTGACATGGATATCATCAAGGATATCTCCATCACCATTCCCGACCATCGCCTGATGGTGTTCACCGGCCCCAACGGCGGCGGCAAGACCACGCTGGCCAAGATCATCATGGGTCTGGTGCAGCCCACCAGCGGCCAGATCTTCTATAACGGCGAGGATATCACGGGCCTGTCCATCACCGAGCGGGCCAAAAAGGGCATCAGCTACGGCTTCCAGCAGCCGCCCCGCTTCAAGGGCATTACCGTCCATGATCTGCTGCTGCTGGCGGCGGGCGAGGAAAAGCTCAGCAAGGATCGCTGCTGCGCGTATCTGACCAAGGTGGGCCTGTGCGCCAACGATTACCTTGACCGGGAGGTGGACGTGTCCCTGTCCGGCGGCGAGGTGAAGCGTATCGAGATCGCCACCATTCTGGCCCGCCACAGCGACCTGATGATCTTCGACGAGCCGGAGGCCGGTATCGACCTGTGGAGCTTCGCCCGCCTTACCGAGACCTTTGAGCAGATCCATCAGGAGGGCAAGGCCACCATGATCATCATCTCCCATCAGGAGCGGATCATCCGCCTGGCGGACGAGATCGTGGTCATCGCGGGCGGCCAGATCGCCCACCGGGGCAACACGGACGAGGTGTTCCCCTTGATCCTGGCGGACACGCTGGGCGGCTGCCCGGTGATTGAGAGAAAGGAGGCGTCCCTGTGATTACCGAGATCGACGCGAAGCTGTTGGAAAAGATCGCCGACCTGACCGGCAAGCCGGTGGGCGCTTTCAATATCCGCAAGGACTCCGGGTGCGAGGCACGCCAGTCCACCGAGCATATCGAAATATCGCCCCGCGAGGACGGCAAGGCCGGTATCGACGTGAAGTTCAAGCCCGGCACCAAAGGCGAGAAATGCTATATCCCTGTCATCATCAGCAAGACCGGCGTCAGCGAGCTGGTGTTCAACGATTTCTATGTGCCCGACGACTGCGACGTGGACATCGTGGCAGGCTGCGGCATCCACAACTCCGGATGCAACGAGAGCCGCCATGACGGCATCCACACCTTCCACATCGGCAAAAACAGCCGCGTGCACTACATCGAGAAGCACTACGGCGAGAAGGACGCCGGACAGACCGGCGGCAACATCATGAACCCCAAGACCGTGGTGTATCTGGGCGAGAATTCCACCATGCAGATGGACACCATTCAGATCCGGGGCATCGACTCCACCAAGCGGGAGACCGATTTCTTCTGCGAGGCCGGCAGCGAGGTGGTGGTCACCGAGCGTCTGCTGACCCACGGTGACCAGATGGCCGAGAGTGATATGACCATCCAGCTCAACGGCGACGACGCCAAGGGCCGGGTCATCTCCCGCTCTGTGGCGCAGGATCGTTCCCATCAGGTGTTCCACCCGGTGATGGTGGGCAACGCCAAGTGCTTCGGCCATGTCCAGTGCGACTCCATCATCATGGGCGAAGCGAAGATCGAGTCCATCCCCGCCATTACCGCCAACTCCACCGAGGCGCAGCTGATCCACGAGGCGGCCATCGGCAAGATCGCCGGCGACCAGCTGTTGAAGCTGGAGACGCTGGGTCTGACGGAGGAGGAAGCCGAGGACACCATCCTGAAGGGCTTTTTGGCCTGACGCACACCCCGTAAATAGAGTGAGAAAGAGAAGAGAGCGTCCCGGCGGGACGCTCTCATTTTTATGCCATATTCTTCTTCGCTGCCGACAGCATCAGCTTGATGCGGTTCAGCTGGTTTACCTCGCTGGCGCCGGGGTCGTAGTCCACGGCGGCAATGTTGGCCTGGGGATAGGCGGCCTTCAGCGCCTTGATGACGCCCTTACCCACCACGTGGTTGGGGAGACACGCGAAGGGCTGGATGCACACGATGTTGGGTACCCCCTCCGTCAGCAGCTCCGCCATCTCGCCGCACAGGAACCAGCCCTCGCCGTACTGGTTGCCCAGCGACAGGAAGGGCTTGGCAAGGTCGGCAATATGCGCCATAGGCGTGGGCGGGTCGAAGCGGCGGCTGGCCTTCAGAGCTTCTACCGCGGGCTTGCGGACGGCCGCAATGCCGTCGGTACCCACCTTGGCCAGCAGGCTGGACGTCCAGCCGGTGCCCAGATAGTCGTGCTTGTAGCTCTGCTGATAGATGCACTCGATCAGGAAGTCGGTGAGATCGGGCACCACCGCCTCGGCGCCCTCCTGCTCCAGTAGGTCGACTAAGTAGTTGTTGGCAAGGGGCATGTACTTCACCAGAATCTCCCCCACGATGCCCACACGGGGCTTGCGGAGACTCTCGTTCAGGGGCAGGGCGTCGAAATCCGCCACGATGCCCCGGCAGATGCCGCCGTAGGTATAGCCGGTCTTTTCTCCCATGGCGTAGGCAATGGCGATATCCCGCCACTTGGTGTGGAGGGCGTTGGCGGAGCCGGGGACGGCCTCGTAGGGCCGCGTGCGGTACAGGCACCGCATGAGAAGATCGCCGAAGGTCAGCTGCCGCAGAGCAGCCAGCAGCATGGCGGGAGAGACACGGAAGCCCTCGTTCTTTTCCATGCCGTTGGCGTTCAGGGAGATGACGGGAATGTGGCTCAGTCCCGCCTTGTCCAGGGCACGGCGGATAAAGGCCACGTAGTTGCTGGCCCGGCAGCAGCCGCCCGTCTGGGTCATGATGAGAGCCAGCTTGTCGGTGTCGTACCGGCCTGACAGCACCGCCTCCATCAGCTGTCCCACCGACAGGATAGAGGGATAGCAGGCGTCGTTGTTGACGTACTGCAAGCCCACATCCACCGCTTTCCGGGTGGCGTTGTTCAGAATCTCCACATGGTAGCCGTGGCGGCGGAACACCGGCTCGATGACATCAAAATGGATGGGGGACATCTGGGGCGCCAGAATGGTATAGCCCTGCTCGAACATCTCTTTTGTGAACTCCGTGCGGTGGTAATCCAGCGGCACGGGTCGGGCGCAAATATTTTGTTCACGCCGCATGTTCATGGCGGCCAGCAGACTGCGGACACGGATACGGGCTGCGCCCAGATTGTTCACCTCGTCGATCTTCAGCACGGTATAGAGCTTGTTGCACTTCTCCAGGATCTCACATACCTGATCGGTGGTGACGGCGTCCAGTCCGCAGCCGAAGGAGAACAGCTGCACCAGCTCCAGATCGTCCCGTCTGCCCACGAACTCCGCCGCCGCGTACAGCCGGGAGTGGAACACCCACTGATCCACCACCCGCAGAGGACGCTGGGGCGGCGTGTCCAGCGGCAGGCTGTCCTCGGTGAATACGTACAGGCCGTAGGAGGCGATCAGCTCCGGAATGCCGTGGTTGATCTCCGGGTCGATGTGGTAGGGCCGTCCCGCCAGCACCACGCCCCGCTTGCCGCTTTGCTCCATTTCCGCAAGACGGCGGCGGCCCTCGGCGCGAATGTCATCCTTGGCCCGGCGCTGCTCGGCCCACGCGGCACGGGCGGCGGCGCGAACCTCGGCGGCGGGGATACTCCACACGTCCCGGCACAGCTTCACCAGCCGATCCTCCGCCGTTTTCTCGCTGGTAAAGGCGATGAAGGGCCGGATGTACCGCACCTGTCCAGTGGTGATGGCCTCTACGTTGTTTTTCAGGTTCTCGGGATAGGACACCACCATGGGGCAGTTGTAGTGGTTCTGGGCGTCCTTCGTCTCCTGATACTCATAGAACACGCAAGGGTGGAAAATCGTGGTGATTCCGTGCTGCACCAGCCACTCCACGTGGCCGTGGGCCAGCTTGGCGGGATAGCACTCCGACTCGGAGGGGATGGACTCCATGCCCATCTCGTAGATGGCGCGGGTGGAGAAGGGCGACACCACCACCCGGAAGCCCAGCTGCCGGAAAAAGGTGGCCCAATAGGGGAAGTTTTCGTACAGGTTCAGCACCCGCGGAATACCGATGACGCCGCGCTTGGCTTCATTTTCCGCAAGCGCCGGATAGTCGAACAGCCGCTGCCGCTTATAGGCCATCAGATTGGCGCCCGGCTGGGCGGCGTTGGGGTTCTTCACCCGCTTTTCGCAGCGGTTGCCGGAGATGTACCGGCCGCCGTCGGAGAAGGTATTCACCGTCAGCAGGCAGTTATTTTCACATCCGCCGCAGCGGGCAGTCTTGGCGGTGTAGGTCAAGGCGGCGATGTGGGCAAAGTCCAGCGTCTCGGTGGGCTGGCCGTGATAGCGGTCACGGGCGATCAGCGCCGCGCCGAAGGCACCCATCAGGCCGGAGATATCGGGACACACCGCCTCAGCCCCGGCGATACGCTCGAAGGCCCGCAGCACGGCCTTGTTGTAGAAGGTACCGCCCTGCACCACGATGTGATGGCCCAGCTCCCGGGCGTCGGCCAGCTTGATGACCTTGAACAGCGCGTTCTTGATGACGGAGTAGGCAAGGCCGGCGGAAATGTCCGACACCGCAGCGCCCTCCTTCTGGGCCTGCTTCACGTTGGAGTTCATGAACACGGTGCAGCGGGTGCCCAGATCCACCGGATGCCGGGCGAACAAGGCCTCGTCGGCGAACTGCGCCGCCGTGAAGCCCAAGGAATTGGCAAAGTTTTCCAGAAATGAGCCGCAGCCGGAGGAGCAGGCCTCGTTCAGCATGACGCTGTCCACCGTGCCGTTTTTCAGACGGATGCACTTCATGTCCTGCCCGCCGATGTCCAGCACGCAGTCCACCTGCGGATTGAAAAACGCCGCTGCCGTGGTGTGGGCGATGGTCTCCACCTCGCCCTCGTCCAGATGGAAGGCGGCCTTCAGCAGCGCTTCACCGTAGCCGGTGGAGCAGGAGCGGGCGATGCGGGCCGTGGGCGGCAGCAGCGTTGCCAGCTGCGCCATGGCGGCCATGGCGGTCTTGATGGGGCTGCCGCTGTTGTTGGCGTAGTACGACCACAGCAATTGGCCGTCAGCGCCGGTCAGCGCCAGCTTGGTGGTGGTGGAACCGGCGTCGATGCCCAAAAAGCAGTCGCCCCGGTAGTCGGCAATGTCGCCCTTTTCCACCACCGCGTGGGCGTGGCGGGCGCAGAACGCGTCATACTCCACTCTGTCGGCGAACAGCGGCGGCAGCCGCTTGATCTCGAACGCCATGGTGACGCCCTGTGCCAGCCGGTCGATCAGCTCGCCGATGGGCTGCGCCGCCGCGTTCGCTTCCGTCTCCAGCGCCGCACCCATGGCGGCGAACAGGTGGGAGTCGTCGGGATCCACGATGTTTTCGGTTGTCAGCTTCAGCGTGCGGATAAAGGCCTTTTTCAGCTCCGGCAGGAAGTGCAGCGGCCCGCCCAGAAAGGCCACGCAGCCCCGGATGGGCTTGCCGCAGGCAAGGCCGGAGATGGTCTGGTTCACCACCGCCTGAAAGATAGAGGCGGCCAGATCGGCGGTGGTAGCGCCCTCGTTGATGAGGGGCTGAATATCGGTTTTGGCGAACACGCCGCACCGGGCGGCGATGGTGTACAGCTCCCTGTAGTCCGCCGCCGCGTCGTTAAGCCCCTTGGCGTCGGTTTGCAGCAGGGCGGCCATCTGGTCGATGAAGGAGCCGGTGCCGCCGGCGCACACGCCGTTCATCCGCTCCTCCAGACCGCCGGTGAAGTAGATGATCTTGGCGTCCTCGCCGCCCAACTCGATGGCTACGTCCGTCTGGGGATAGCGCTGCTCCAGCGCCGAGGCCACCGCCACCACCTCCTGAACAAAGGGAATGTCCAGCGCCCGGCCCAGATTGATGGAGCCGGAGCCGGTGATGGCGGGCGTCAGGGCGCAGTCACCCAGCGCTTCGCGAGCCTCACGCAGCAGCGCCGCCAGCGTCTGCTGGGTGTGAGCCTGATGGCGGCGATAGTCGCCGTAGATGATGTTGTCGTTTTCGTCCAGAACCACCAGCTTCACGGTGGTGGAGCCAATGTCGATACCGGCGCGATAGGTTTTCATAGGTACGAGATCCCTCCATCGGGTGATGTAAGAAAATTTTTATTGAAACATACCATACCACATTTTTCGACAATTTTGCGTTAAGAATTTGTTAAGAAAAACGGAATGACGTTTCAGACAAGCCTATGCACCGGAGCGGAGAAAATATGCCCACGGAGGGAAAAATGCGGAAAAACGCTTGAGCCCCGGCGGGGTATCTGGTATAATAATATGTTAGAATATCACGCACTTGAATAAGGAGATGTACATATATGAAATTAGGTATTGTCGGTCTGCCCAACGTGGGCAAGAGCACATTGTTCAACGCCATCACCAACGCCGGGGCGGAGAGCGCCAACTATCCCTTCTGCACCATCGAGCCCAACGTGGGCGTGGTGGCCGTACCCGATCCGCGGCTGGACAAGCTGGCCGAGATGTACGAGCCGGACAAAAAGACCCCCGCTGTCATCGAATTTGTGGACATCGCCGGTCTGGTGAAGGGCGCGTCTCAGGGCGCTGGTCTGGGCAATAAGTTCCTGGAGAACATCCGCCGCACCGACGCCATCGTTCACGTGGTGCGCTGCTTTGACGACGAGAACATCATGCATGTGGTGGCCGACGCCAGCCAGAACGTGCCGGTAGACCCGCTGGGCGATATCGAGACTATCGATCTGGAGCTTATCATGGCCGACCTGGAAATGGTGAACCGCCGCGTGGAGAAGGCCACCAAGGCCGCCAAGGGCGACAAGAAGTTCCTCCACGAAGCGGAGGTATTCAAGGCGCTGGCCGAGCACCTCAACGCCGGAAAGTCCGCCCGCACCTTTGACTGCGGCGATGATCGGGCCATCCTCGAGACCGCCGACCTGCTGAGCCTGAAGCCCATTATCTACGCCGCCAACATGGACGAGGAGGGCTTCGCCCACTATGAGGACAACAGGTATTTCGGCCTTGTCCGGGATCTGGCCGCCAAGGAGGGCGCGCAGGTGCTGCCCATCTGCGCCAAGCTGGAGCAGGATATCGCCGAGCTAGACGATCCCGAGGAGCGGGCCATGTTCCTGGAGGATCTGGGCATCGAGAAATCCGGCCTTGACCGGCTGATCCAGTGCAGCTATGACCTGCTGGGCCTGATCTCCTTCCTGACCTACGGCAAGGACGAGTGCCGTGCCTGGACCATCCGCAAGGGCACCAAGGCTCCCCAGGCTGCCGGTAAGATCCACAGCGATATCGAGCGGGGCTTCATCCGGGCGGAGACCATCAACTTTGACGAGATGATGGCCTGCGGCGGCAGCGTGGCCGCCGCCAAGGAAAAGGGCCTGCTGCGCTCCGAGGGTAAGGAGTACGTGGTCAAGGACGGCGACATGATCTACTTCCGCTTCAATGTGTAAGAAACAGGGCGGTACGCTGCCCTACGCCCTGCTGATCCTGCTGCAGAGCGTGCTGTACGGCTTCGGCAACCCTCTGTCCAAGATCGGGTTCGAGAGCATCACGGTGCTGTGGTGTCTGGGCATCCGGTTTTCCGGCGCGGCGGCGCTGATCTTCGACGATGTGGCGGTGCTGCCGCAGGGGACCGTCACCGGCTGGCTGGTGGTGGCGTATCTGGCGCTGCTGTGTACGTGCCTGTCCTACGTGCTGCAAAATACGGCCCTGACCCTGCTGTCCTCCTACGCCGTGTCGCTGCTGCAATGCACCCAGCCCATCCTGACAGCGGCATGCTCCTACCTGCTGCTGGGGGGAGAAGCTGTCGGCGATAGGACTGGCGGGAGCGGCGCTTATCGTGGCCTGCGTGGTGCTGGAAAACTGGCAGAGCGGCCGAAAACAAACCGCATAAGGATAAGAGGACGTTCCTTTTTGAACGCCCTCTTATTTTCTTATAAAGAAATTTTTACAGTCGAAATTGGTAGATTTTTAACAATCGTAATGTGAGACGCGGGATAATTCTATCCATACGAAAAATATTCCGAATTTTGGATATGTGGAAACTACACAAAATCATTCGGTGAATTTCTCTCTCTCCCGCGAAAATAGTGCTTGCAACCGCCCAAAAGTCATAGTATACTCACACATGTGGATCGTTAAAAGAATGACAAACTGTCCGCGATTTAGGAAAGTGAGAAAGGAAATTACTATGGAAAAACGGTATACCTTGCCCGTAGCCATCGCTCTGGTGGTGGGCACCGTCATCGGTTCCGGCGTGTTCTTCAAGGCCGAGGCCGTTCTGACCAAGACCGGCGGCAACCTGACTGTCGGTATTCTGGCGTTCATTATCATGGGCGTCGTCATGATCATCAGCGCCTGCACCTTCGGCGCCGTGGCCCAGAGCCACGAGGGCGTGGAAGGTCTGGTGGGCTACGCCGCCGCGTCCTGCGGCAAGACCTACGGCTACTATGTGGGCTGGTTCATGGCGGTCATCTACTATCCCTCTCTGGTGTCCGTGCTGAGCTGGCTGCCCGCCCGTTACTTCGGCGTGCTGATGGGCTGGGAGGACGCCGTGGTGGGCGGCCGCACCATGATGCTGGCCGGTGTATTTATGGTCGTCACCTATACCATGAACGCGCTGGCTCCCAAGCTGGCCGGTAAGTTCGCCATCGCTACCACCATCATCAAGCTGATCCCCCTGCTGCTGATGGCTGTTGTGGGCACCATCGTGGGTCTGGCCAACGGCATGACCGAGTTCAACTTCTCCAATGTTGTTACCGAGATGCCCTTTACCGAGGGCCTGTTCGGCGCTATCGTGTCTCTGGCCTTCGCCTTTGAGGGCTGGATCTGCGCTACCTCCATCGGCACCGAGCTGAAGGATTCCAAGAAGAATATGCCCCGCGCTCTGTTGATCGGCACCTTGGTCGTCGCCATCGTGTACGTGATCTACTACGTGGGTCTGGCCGGCGCTGTGGAGTCTGAGGTCATGATGGCCGGCGGCGAGGCCGGCGCCAAGATCGCCTTCCAGAACATCTTTGGTCAGGTGGGCGGCGCTGCCATCTTCGTGTTCGTGGTCATCTCCTGCTGGGGCACCTGCAACGGCCTGACCATGGCCGTTACCCGCGGCATGTTCGATCTGGCTACCGAGAGCGACAGCCCCAAGCTGAAGATATTCAAGAACGTCGACCCCACCACCAACATGGCCAACAACTCCGCCGTGTTCGGCCTGCTGGTCAGCTCCCTGTGGCTGCTGTACTTCTATGGCGGCGCCATCATGGAAGGCTTCGGCCCCTTCAAGTTCGACTCCTCCGAGCTGCCCATCATCACCCTGTACGCCATCTATATCCCCATCTACATCGCCCTGCTGAAGCGCAAGGATATGACTGGCTTCCAAGGTAATGTGCTGCCCGTTCTGGCCATCCTGTGCTCTCTGTTCATGGTGTTCGCCGCCATCTACTCCCACCGGATGAACGTGGTGTACTACCTGATCGTCTTCCTGGTGATCGAAGTCATCGGCGCGTTCTTCAAAGGCGGCAAGAAAGCGTGACCCACGCTTCCTGACCCCATAAAACAAAACCGGCTCACGTTTTGTGGGCCGGTTTTTTGCACTTGCAATCCGCCGCCGCTTGTGATATCATCGGGCGAAAGCTGATTCGGGAGGAGACGACCTATGACATATAAGACCTACCTGTTTGATATGGACGGCACGCTGCTGGACACGCTGGACGACCTGACCGCCGCCGTCAACCATACGCTGGAGCAGTACGGCTATCCCCGGCGCACCCGCGAGGAGGTGCGGCGAGGACTGGGCAACGGCGCGGTGAAGCTGATGGCGTCCGCGCTGCCTCAGGGGGAGGACACGCCGGAGTTTGCCGCCATTATGCGGGACTATAAGGCGTGGTATCAGGCCCATACCTGCGTGCTGACCCGGCCCTATCCCGGCGTGCCGGAGCTGCTGGAGCGGCTGCGGCAGGCGGGGTGTAAGGTGGCCATCGTGTCCAACAAGCCCCACGGCGCGGCCTGTGAGCTGGCGGAGCAATTCTTCCCCGGCGTGCCCACCTTCGGCGAAAGCCCGGCCACGCCCCGCAAGCCCGCCCCGGACATGGTGCTTCACGCGCTGGCGGCGCTGGGCGCGGATAAGGATA
Organism: uncultured Eubacteriales bacterium; assembly: GCA_900548615.1. GTDB lineage: Bacteria > Bacillota > Clostridia > Oscillospirales > Oscillospiraceae > Vescimonas. The sequence goes on from URKW01000012.1 coordinate 12,026, forward strand.
CCGCCGTCTACGTGGGCGACAGCGAGGTGGACGTGCAGACCGCCCGCAATGCCGGACTGCCCCTGATCGCCGTCAGCTGGGGCTTCCGGGGCCGCCGGGCGCTGGCAGAGACCGGCGCGGCGGTGATTGTGGATACGGCGGAGGAAATTGTGTAAAAACCCTGCGTTTCCCCGTTGACAAGGGCAAAAAACGGCGCTATAATACGGTAATCAAAAGCGATGACGGAGAAGAAGCTGTCCACCAACGGCCAAAGAGAGGGATGTCCCGGCTGAAAGCATCCTGCCCACGGCACGGCCTGTACCACTCCCGAGCCGCCTGCGAGGAGCAGGACGGGCGCTTCCCGTTAAAGGAGCCGAAAGCGACGGCTGCAAAGCCGTAAGCAGGGTGGAACCGTGGAGTAATGACTGTATTACCTCACCCCTGAACACATCAGGGGTGGGGATTTTTTTATCCCGCCCCAATCACAAGGAGGATATCACCATGAGCGAAGAAAACATCTACACCTTTGAAAATGAAGCCTACCGCAAGACCTATTGGCATACCTGCTCCCACATTCTGGCCCAGGCCGTGAAGCGCCTGCACCCCGAGGTGAAGCTGGCCATCGGCCCCAGCATTGACAACGGCTTTTATTACGATCTGGACGCACCCTTTGCCTTCACCCCCGGCGATCTGGAGGAGATCGAGGCCGAAATGCGGAAGATCTGCAAGGAAAAGCTGAAGCTGGAGCGCTTCGAGCTGCCCCGTGAGGAAGCCCTGAAGTTCATGGAGGAGAAGGAAGAGCCCTACAAGGTGGAGCTCATCAACGACCTGCCCGCCGACGCTCACATCTCCTTCTACCGTCAGGGCGAGTTCGTCGACCTGTGCGCCGGTCCCCACGTGGATTCCACCGGCCGCATCAAGGGTAACGGCATCAAGCTGACCGCCTGCAACGCCGCCTACTGGCGGGGCGACTCCAACCGCAAGCAGTTACAGCGTATCTACGGCGTGGCCTTCCCCAAGAAGGACGAACTGGACGAGTACCTGAAGCAGCGCGAGGAAGCCGTGAAGCGCGACCACAACAAGCTGGGCCGCGAGCTGGAGTATTTCACCACCGTGGACTGCATCGGTCAGGGCCTGCCCATCCTGCTGCCCAAGGGCGCCCGCGTCATTCAGCTGCTGCAGCGCTGGGTGGAGGATACCGAACAGGAGCGCGGCTATCTGCTGACCAAGACCCCGCTGATGGCCAAGCGGGAGCTTTATAAGATCTCCGGCCACTGGGATCACTATCTGGACGGCATGTTTATTCTGGGCGATCCCATGGACGAGACGAAGGAGTGCTTCGCCCTGCGTCCCATGACCTGCCCGTTCCAGTATCAGGTGTATCTGAACCGGGGCCGCAGCTACCGCGATCTGCCCATGCGTCTGGGCGAGACGTCCACCCTGTTCCGCAATGAGGACTCCGGTGAGATGCACGGCCTGATCCGCGTCCGCCAGTTCACCATCTCCGAGGGCCATCTTGTGCTGCGTCCCGACCAGCTGGAGGAGGAGTTCAAGCAGTGTCTGGATTTGGCCAAGTATTGTCTGGGCACCGTGGGCCTGCTGGATAAGTGCACGTTCCGTTTCTCCCAGTGGGATCCCGCCAACCCCAACAACAAGTATGAGGGCACCGCCGAGCAGTGGGAGCATGCCCAGTCCGCCATGGAGCGTATCCTGAAGGATCTGGACGTGGAGTACACCATCGGCATCGACGAGGCCGCTTTCTACGGTCCCAAGCTGGATATCCAGTACAAGAACGTGTACGGTAAAGAGGACACCCTTGTCACCATCCAGATCGATATGCTGTTGGCCGATCGCTTCGGCATGTACTATATCGACGAGAACGGCAACAAGGCCCTGCCCTATATCATCCACCGCACCTCTCTGGGCTGCTACGAGCGTACGCTGGCCTATCTGATCGAGGAGTACGCCGGCGCGCTGCCCACCTGGATGATGCCCGAGCAGGTACGCTTCCTGCCCATCACCGACCGTGCCGCCGACTACTGCGCCGAGGCCGCCAAGGAGCTGCGCAAGCAGGGCTTCCGCGTGGAGGTGGACAGCCGCAACGAGAAGGTGGGCAAGAAGATCCGCGAGGCCACGCTGGAGAAGATCCCCTTCATGCTGGTGGTAGGCGACCGCGATATGGAGAACGGTACCGTCTCCGTCCGTACCCGCAAGGGCGAGGATCTGGGTGCCATGAGCCTGTCCGACTTCTCTGCCAAGCTCCACGAGATCGTGGACAGCAAGTCCCGCGACTGATCCCACGGCGTCATAAAAATACACCAGAACGCACCCGCATGTATAATCATACAGCGTGCCGCCCGGCTTTTCGCCGGACGGCACGCTGCTTTTTTGCCCCGGCGGTCGGCATGGATGGGATCGGTGAGGGAAAAACCGTGCCGGCCGGGAGAAAAAATGTGGAAAAATGACTGTCTGGCGAAAAGGTTCCTTTGGAGATAAAACCAAAAAAGGAGAGAAAAAGTTGAGAAAGCATGGTGTTTTTTGTGTAAAATCACAATAGAAACGGGAAAATGTGCGCAACCGGGAAACACCTGTCGACAGATTGCCCGTGGAGCACGGGCGGTATTGTATTGACAAAATGGGAACAAATCTGTTAAAATTATAGAGCCCCATAGCACCATTTTGCAAAAAAAATGAAAAAACAGGAGGTAAGTATGAAGAAGTTTTTAAGCTTGCTGCTGGCGCTGGCCATGGTGTTCACCCTGGCGGCATGTGGCGGCAACAACGCCCCCGCAACTGACGGCAATGGTGACAACAACAGCAACGATGGCAGCGATGCTGCCGCCACCTACAAGATCGGTATCGTGACCGGTTCCGTCTCTCAGTCCGAGGACGACCGCCGCGGCGCCGAGGCTTTCCAGGCGGAGTATGGCGAGGATATGGTCACGCTGGCCATCTATCCCGACAACTTCACCGAGGAGCTGGAGACCACCATCCAGAACATCGTGAACCTGTCCTCTGATCCCGACATGAAGGCCATCATCGTGAACCAGGCTGTTCCCGGCACCACCGAGGCTTTCCGCAAGATCAAGGAATCCCGCCCCGACATTATCTGCATCGCCGGTGAGGCCCACGAGGATCTGCCCGAGATCGGCTCCGCTGCCGACCTGGTCTGCAACAACGACTTCGTGTCCCGTGGTTATCTGATCATCCGCACCGCTCACGAGCTGGGCTGCGACACCTTCGTGCACATTTCCTTCCCCCGTCATCTGGCTTATGAGACCATGTCCCGCCGTCTGGCCATCATGAAGGCCGCCTGCGAGGAGTTCGGCATGAAGCTGGTGGAAGAGACCGCTCCCGACCCCACCTCTGACGTTGGCGTGTCCGGCGCTCAGGCTTACATTCTGGAGAAGGTTCCTGAGTGGGTTCAGAAGTATGGCCAGAACGCCGCTTACTTCTGCACCAACGATGCGCACACCGAGCCCCTGCTGAAGCAGCTGATCGAGTACGGCGGCTACTTCATCGAGGCTGACCTGCCCTCTCCCCTGATGGGCTATCCCGGCGCTCTGGGTCTGGATCTGACCGAGGAAGCCGGCGATTTCGAGAAGATCCTGGCCAAGGTCGAGTCCGCCATCAATGAGAAGGGCGGCGCCGGTCGTTTCGGCACCTGGGCTTACTCCTATGGTTATACCCTGTCCGCAGGTCTTGCCCAGCATGCCAAGAACGTTCTGGACGGTACTGCTGATCTGACCGATATGGACGATGTTGCTTCCGCTCTGCAGAAGTATTCTCCCAAGGCTGAGTGGAACGGCGCCGGCTACACCAACGCCACCACCGGCGTTAAGTCCGACAATGTGTTCCTGATCTATCAGGATACCTACATCATGGGCGACCCCGGCAAGTTCATGGGCAACGCTGAAGTGGAGATCCCCGAGAAGTACTTCACCATCAGCTGACATAGCTTTTGTAAAGCACAATGTATCGAACAGGGGGGAGGGATTCCTCCCCCCTGTTTACTTATAGGTAGGGTATATTATGGAAAATAACAATGCTCCCCTGTTGGAGATGCGCAACATCCAGAAGGACTTCTTCGGAAACCAGGTGTTGACGGATATCAACTTCACGCTGAAAGAGGGCGAGGTGCTGGGTCTTGTGGGCGAAAACGGCGCCGGCAAGAGCACCCTGATGAAGATCCTTTTCGGCATGGACGTGATCCGCGAGACCGGCGGTTATAAAGGCGACGTCCTCATTAACGGCGAGAAGGTCACCTTCAACACGCCGTTCGATGCGCTGAAGGCCGGTATCGGCATGGTGCATCAGGAATTCTCTCTGATCCCCGGCTTCACCGCCACAGAAAACATTCTGCTCAACCGTGAGCCGAAAAAGAAAAACGTCATCTCAGAAGTGTTCGGCGATAGAATGGACACTCTCGATTATAAGGAAATGGATGTGCGCGCCAAGCGCGCCATCGAAAAAATGGGCGTTGAGATCGACCAGAAAATGATCATCAGCAGCATGCCTGTGGGCCACAAGCAGTTTACCGAGATCGCCCGCGAGCTCAGCAAGGAAAACCTGAAGCTGCTGATCCTGGACGAGCCCACCGCCGTGCTGACGGAGAAGGAAGCCGAAGCGCTACTGGACTCCATCCGCAATATGTCCGCCCAGGGCATTGCCATCATCTTCATCACCCATCGTCTTCATGAGATCCTGTCCGTCTGCGACAAGGTGGTCATCATGCGCGACGGCTATGTGGTCAAGGATACTCCCGCCAAGGAGACCGACGTGACGGATATCACCAAGTGGATGGTGGGCCGCAACGTGGAAAGTGCCGCCGTGGCGCAGGATATCAAGATCGACCCCAACGCCAAGACCATCATGTCCATCCGCAAGCTGTGGGTGGATATGCCCGGTGAGATCGTCCGCAACGTGAACCTTGACATTAAGGAGGGCGAGATCCTGGGTATCGGCGGTCTGGCCGGTCAGGGCAAGCTGGGTATCCCCAACGGTATCATGGGTCTGTACGAGGCCGGCGGCACCGTGGAATTCGACGGCAAGCCCATCGCCCTCAACAGTCCCCGCAAGTGTCTGGACGCCTCTCTGGCCTTCGTGTCGGAGGATCGCCGCGGCGTGGGTCTGCTGCTGGACGAGTCGCTGGAGTGGAACGTGGCGTTCCCCGCCATGCAGATCCACGACAAGTTCCTGAAGAAGCACCTTTTCTTCACGTGGCGTGATGAAAAGGCCATCCATCAGGTCACCCAGAAGTACATCGACGAGCTTCAGATCAAGTGCACCAGCTCCCTGCAAAAGGCAAGAGAGCTGTCCGGCGGCAACCAGCAGAAGATCTGCCTTGCCAAGGCCTTCGCGCTGGAGCCCCGTTTCCTCTTTGTCTCCGAGCCTACCCGCGGCATCGACGTGGGCGCAAAGGCGCTGGTGCTGGAGGCCCTGAAGAAGTTCAACCGCGAGAGCGGCATCACCGTGGTGATGATCTCCTCCGAGCTGGAAGAGCTGCGTCAGGTCTGTGACCGGATCGCCATCGTCTCCGGCGGCAAGATCGCCGGTATCCTGCCGGCTGACCATAGCTCCGAGGAATTCGGCATGCTGATGGTCAGTCAGGTGAAGTAAGGAGGACAAGATGGGCAAAAATGTAACCACAAGTCTTGGCAACAAGACGAAATTCCGGCAGCTGATCGATAATTTCGGACTGCCCCGCGTCATCATCACGGGCTTCCTGCTGCTGCTGTTTATCTCCGCCCCTATCGTGGGCGCCGATCTGGCCACCCAGATCACCAATACCATCAACCGCTTCAGCTGGAACGCCGTTCTGGTGCTGGCCATGGTTCCCATGATCCATTCCGGCTGCGGCCTGAACTTCGGCCTGCCGCTGGGCATCGTGTCCGGTCTGCTGGGCGCCACGCTGTCCATCGAGTTCGGCTTTACCGGCCCCATGAGCTTCGTGATGGCGATCCTGATCTCCACCCCCTTCGCGCTACTGTTCGGCGGCGGCTACGGCTGGCTGCTGAACAAGATCAAGGGCGGCGAAATGATGATCGCCACCTACGTGGGCTTCTCCGCCGTGTCCTTCATGTGCATGATGTGGCTGCTGCTGCCGTACCGTCATCCCACCATGGTGTGGGGCTTCGCCGGTACCGGCCTGCGTACCGTTATCTCGCTGGAGGGCTTCTATGACCAGCTGCTGGCCAACTTCCTGGCCATCGACCTGAACGGCATCGGCATCAACCTGCGGATCCCCACCGGCAGCCTGCTGGTGTTCGCGCTGCTGGCGCTGGCCATGTGGGCGTTCCTGCACACCAAGACCGGTACCGCCATGACCGCCGTGGGCTCCAACCCGGCGTTCGCCAAGGCCGCCGGCATCAACGTGGACAAGATGCGTCTTATCTCCGTCATCATGTCCACATGGCTGGGCGCCGTGGGTATCCTGATGTACGAGCAGGGCTTCGGCTTCGTGCAGCTGTACATGGGCCCCTTCTGGATGGCGCTGCCCGCCGTGTCCGCCATCCTCATCGGCGGCGCGTCCGTGAATAAGGCGTCGATTCCCAATGTGATCATCGGTACGTTCCTGTTCCAGGGCATCGTCACCATGACGCCTACCGTCATGAACTCCGCGTTCCACATGGATATGTCCGAGGTCATCCGTATCATCGTCTCCAACGGCATGATCCTGTACGCACTGACCAGAAAGACGGAAGGAGGGCGCTGAACATGAATAATCTGATGAAGAAAAAAGTAAGCGTTCTTGACCTGATCCGCGGCAACTCCGTGCCGCTGATGTTCGTCCTGATCTGCGCCGTGTTTATCCCGCTGTCCGGCTTCTCCGGCAGCTATCTGCTCAACGAGATCATGACCCGTCTGGGCCGCAACGCCTTCCTGATCCTCAGCCTGCTGATCCCCATTATGGCCGGTATGGGCCTGAACTTCGGCATGACGCTGGGCGCCATGGCGGGCCAGATCGGCCTGATCCTGGTAGCCGACTGGCAGATCTGGGGTATCCCCGGTCTGGTGCTGGCGGCCATCATCTCCATCCCCATCTCCATCCTGCTGGGCCTGATGTGCGGCGTGCTGCTGAACCGGGCCAAGGGCCGCGAGATGATCACCAGCTACATCATTTCCTTCTTCGTGAACGGCGTGTATATGCTGGTGGTGCTGTACATGATGGGCCCCATCATCCCCATTGCCCACAACACCCTGAAGCTGCCCCGCGGCTACGGTATCCGCAATACCGTCAGCCTGCTGCCCATGCGCCAGACCATCGATAATGCGCTGGCCATCTACGTGGGCGGCGTCAAGATCCCCGTACTGACCCTTATCATCATTGCGGTGGCCTGCCTGTTCATCGTGTGGTTCCGCAAGACCAAGCTGGGTCAGGACATGCGCGCCGTGGGTCAGGACATGGAGGTGGCCCGTGACGCCGGTATCAACGTGGAGCGCACCCGCATCATCTCCATGGTGATCTCCACCGTGTTCGCCGGCTTCGGCATGATCATCTACCTGCAGAATCTGGGTAACTTCCCCACCTACAGCGCCCACACCAACGTGGGTATGTTCTGTATCGCGGCTCTGCTGGTGGGCGGCGCGTCCGTGGAAAAGGCATCCATCGGCAACGTGTTCCTGGGCGTTATCCTGTTCCACACCATGTTCATCGTGGCGCCCTCTGCCGGTACGAAGATCACCGGCGACTCCATGATCGGCGAGTACTTCCGTGTGTTCATTTCCTACGCGGTCATCACCATCGCACTGGTCATGTACGAAACCAAGAAGCGCAAGTCCCAGAGCCTGATGGGCCAGATGCTGGCGCAGGCCCAGAAGGACGAGGAGGAGGAGGGTAAGACGGCATGAAAGCACGCAGACTGATTATCCGAATCGCCGCCGTTCTGGTGCTGGTCGTGATCGGCGTGATCATGAGCATCATCGGCCGCGGCCATACCATCTATCTGGACAACAAGACGCTGGAGTACGACGGCCAGACCTACAAGGCACCCTATAAGGTGACCATCACCGTGGGCGGCGAGGAGCTGACCAAGCTGTACGACAAGGAGCGCGGCTCCACCACCTGCCTGGGCCAGACCTTCACCGTGACGCTGACCGTTATGGAAAAGAAGAACGGCACGGAGGAGACCCAGACCTACAAGATCCCCGTCCCCAAGAACATGGACGGCGTGATTCTCAACATCCCCGGCTATCTGGCCGGTCTGCCTCAGGAGGCGTACATCACCGAGTTCGTTCCGGCTGTGACGGAGGAGCCCGTTGACGACGAGGTTCCCGGCGGTGAGGACGACCTGATCCCCAGCACCGATGGCGATTCCGCGATCCCTGATATGTAAAAATGCTTCGATACAGCCCATGCTGCCTGCATGGGCTGTATCAGCCATTGTGGAAAAACAAGCAAAACGGAGGTAAATATTATGGCTGTATTGTCCGGGCTGAAGCCTGAAAGAGTGTTTGCGTATTTTGAGAAGCTCTGCTCCGTGCCTCACGGCAGCGGCAACACCAAGATCATCAGCGATATGTGCGTGGGCTTCGCCAAGGAGATGGGCCTGCGGTACCGTCAGGAGCCCTGCAACAACGTCATTATCTGGAAGGACGCTTCCGCTGGGTACGAGAACGCCGCGCCCATCATTCTGCAGGGCCATATCGACATGGTCTGCGCCAAGACCGACGACTGCACCAAGGACATGACCACCGAGGGTCTTGACCTGATGACCGACGGTGAGTGGGTGTGGGCCGACAAGACCTCTCTGGGCGGCGACAACGGCATCGCCGTGGCTATGATCTTGGCCATTCTGGAGGACGAGACGCTGGCCCATCCCCCTATCGAGGCGGTGTTCACCGTGGACGAGGAGGTGGGCATGGACGGCGCCTTCGCGCTGGACTGCTCCGACCTGAAGGGCAGGAAGCTGCTGAATCTGGACTCCGAGATCGAGGGCGTGTTTACCGTTTCCTGCGCCGGCGGTATGCGGGCCGACTGCCATCTGCCCGGCATCATGGAGCCTGTGGCCGGTATGGCGGGCTATTCTATTACGCTGGCGGGCTTGCAGGGCGGCCACTCCGGCGGAGACATTCATCTGGGTCGCGCCAGTGCCAATCAGGTGATGGGCCGCGTGCTGTACAGCGCCATGGAGCGCTTCCGCGGCCTGCGTCTGGCGGCGGTGTCCGGCGGCCAGTTCGATAACGTCATCTGTTCCCGCTGCGACGCGGCGGTGGCGATCCCCACCGGAAAGGAAGCGGCATTTGAAGCGTTCATCGCGGAGTTCGACGCCATCCTGAAGAACGAATACGCCGGCTGCGACGACGGCATCACCCTGACGTGCGCCAAGACCGGCGTGACCGCCGCCATCAGCGAGGTCACCACCAACCTCATGCTGCATACGCTGCTGGCGCTGCCCCAGGGCGTGCAGGCCATGAGCGTGGACTTCCCCGGCCTGACCCAGACCTCCCTGAACATGGGTGTGCTGAAGCTGGAGGACGACGGTCTGCACATCACCTTCTCCATCCGCTCCAGCATCGCCTCCCAGAAGGAGATGCTGGCCCAGCGCATCCACGCCATCGTGGAGTTCGCCGGCGGCACCGTCACCGAGCGGGGCAAGTACCCCGGCTGGCAGTACGAGCGCGACTCCCAATTCCGGGACATGGTGCTGGAGGCCTATCACGACCTGACCGGCAAGGAGGGCGTGGTGGAAGCCACCCACGGCGGTCTGGAGTGCGGTCTGCTGATCGAGAAGATCCCCGGTCTGGACGCCATTTCCATGGGCCCGGAGCTGCACGACGTTCACTCTGTCCGTGAGCGGCTCAGCGTTCCCTCTACCGAGCGGATGTATGAGCTGCTGTGCGAGGCGCTGAAGCGCAGCAAGTGACCAGACACCACAATATGTAGTATATTTGCCCTGCAAAACGGCTTGTTTTGCAGGGCAAATGTCTTTTTAATGCAATTTCTGCAAGATACCCGCCAAAAGCGCTGGCTTTTGCAGTGGTAAAAATGTGAATGGCGTTGCGCATATTGTGCATAAACGCGGGAATTATTCCGAAGAAAATGAAAGAAAACACATGAAAAATGCGTTGTGTGAAAAAGCTGCAAAAAATAAAATGAATTTCTTGCCGATTTGACTTGCAAAAAACAAAATCTGGGAGTATAATACGCCTGTTGATAGAATTTGGCCGCGGAACACGGCACATTAAAATGAGGAGAATTACTATGAAAAAGTTTTTTGCATTGATCCTGGCGCTGGCCATGGCTCTCAGCCTTGTGGCCTGCGGCGGCGGCACCGACAACGGTGACGGCGGCAGCAACGGCGGCGCGACCACCAAGATGCGCTTTGTTACCGGCGGCGAGTCTGGCACCTACTATGCTTTCGGCTCCGTCATCGCCCAGCACGCCACCAACAACGCCGGTATCGACGTGGTGGGTCTGGTGGGCAACGGCTCCCAGTCCAACGTGCAGGAGCTGCAGGACGGCAACGCCGAGCTGGCCTTCTGCCAGTCCGATGTTATGGCCTATGCCTACAACGGCACCAACATCTTTGCCGATCACGGCAAGGTGGACTGCTTCTCCACTGTGGCCGCTCTGTACATGGAGCAGGTGCAGATCGTCACCGTCGACCCCACCATCAAGACCGTGGAGGATCTGGCCGGTAAGAAGGTCTCCGTGGGCGCTGCCGGTTCCGGCGTGTACTTCAACGCCAAGGATATCCTGACCGCTTACGGCCTGGGCGATGTCAATGAGAATGACGAGTTCACCCAGATCAACGCCACCTATCAGTCCTTTGGCGACAGCGCCAACGACCTGAAGGACGGCAAGATCGACGCCGCCTTCATCGTGGCCGGCGCTCCCACCACTGCTGTCACCGATCTGGCCACCACCAAGGACGTGCATCTGGTCAGCTTGGACGACGAGCATATCGCCAAGCTGCTGGAGACCTCCGACTACTACACCAAGACCGTGATCTCCAAGGATGTGTACGGTCTGGACGAGGATGTGACCACCGTGGCCGTGGCCGCTGTGATCCTGGCCCGCAACGATGTGTCCGAGGATGCCATCTATGCCCTGACCGCCGATATCTTTGACAACGCCGCTGATCTGGTCAGCAGCCATGCCAAGTATGGCGAGCTGAGCCTGGAGTTCGGTTCCTCCATCACCACCGTGCCTTATCATCCCGGCGCTGCCAAGTACTTCGCCGAGAAGGGCTTCACCGTCCAGTAAATTCTGAACGGCGCGTTAACGCGAAAACGGTTTATCGAGACTACGGCAGGCACGTCCTGCCGTAGTTCTCGCTGTTCTCTGGCATAGCATCCCCCAAAACAACATCAAGGAGATCCACTATGAAGCTATTCAAAAAACGGGTCGATAAGGCCCCGGCAGTCGATACCGCCGCTGCTGGCGGCGAGGATATAGCCGCCGATCTGGACGCGGTGATGCGCAAATATGACCGCGAATCCAACACCCGTATCTGGGAAGGTCCGCTCCGCTGGATCACCGGTGGCCTGATGGCGGCGTTTTCCCTGTACTGCATCGCGATGACCCTGTGGTCCACCGCTCTGCCGGAGACCCGCCTGAGCCTGTTTCTGGCCTGTATCGTGTTCATCGGCTTCCTGACCTACCCCATTAAAAAGGGCCACGTGAAGGTCAACTTCATGCCCTGGTACGATATCGTGCTGATGCTGGTGGGCACCGGCTGCTTTCTGTATTTCGCCTTCAACGCCATGACGCTCATCAAGCTGGCCACCCGTATCGAGCCTATCCACGTGGTGATCGGTGCGGTGGGTATCCTGATTCTGCTGGAGCTGTGCCGCCGCTGCGTGGGCCTGCCCATTCTGTGCGTGGTGGGCGTGCTGCTGGTGTATACCTTCTACAATCAGCTCAGCTGGAACGCCGACTTCTATCAGGCGCTGAAGAACATCATCTATAAGCTGTTCTACACCACCAACGGCGTCATCGGCACCCCTGTCAACGTCTGCTATACCTACATCGTTCTGTTCATCATTTTCGGCGCGTTCCTGGAGCGCACCGGCATCGCTAACTTCTTCATCAGCTTCGCCAATCGCGTTGCCGGTTGGTCCAGCGGCGGCCCCGCCAAGGTGGCGGTCATCTCCTCTGCCCTGTGCGGCATGGTGTCCGGCTCCTCTGTGGGCAACACCGTTACCACCGGCTCCGTCACCATCCCCATGATGAAAAAGACCGGTTATAAGCCGGAGTTCGCTGGCGCCGTCGAGGCGGCCGCCTCCACCGGCGGCCAGATCATGCCCCCCATCATGGGCGCTGCCGCCTTCCTGATGGCGGAGTATATGGGTCTGCCCTATGCCACCGTGGCCGTCAAGGCCATCCTGCCTGCTGTGCTGTATTTCACCGGCATCTTCATCGCCGTCCATCTGGAGGCCAAGAAGCTGGGCCTGAAGGGCCTGTCCCGTGACAAAATGCCCGCATGGAAGGATCTGGGCCGCAAGAGCTATCTGCTGCTGCCGCTGATCCTGCTGGTGTGGCTGGTATCCAGCGGCGCAAAGACCATGCAGTTCTCCGCTGCCGTGTCCATTCTGGCGGCAGTCGTGGTGGGCTTCCTGAATAAAGGAGAGCGTCTGACCCCCAAGAAGATCTTCGAGGCGCTGGAAGCTGGTGCCCGCGGCGCCATCACCGTCGGTGTGGCCTGTGCCGTGGCCGGTATGATCGCCGGCTGCATCACCGTTACCGGTCTGGCCTCTATCCTCATCAACGGCATCGTGGGTCTGGCGGGCAACGCTCAGATCATCGGTCTGGCGCTGACCATGGTTTGCTGCATCATTCTGGGCATGGGTGTGCCCACCACCGCTAACTACTGCATCATGGCGTCCACCTGCGCTCCCATTCTCATTAAGATGGGCATTCCTGTGGTAGCGGCCCACTTCTTTGTGTTCTATTTCGGCATCGTGGCGGATATCACGCCGCCTGTGGCGCTGGCTGCCTACGCCGGTTCCGCCATTGCCAAGTCCGACCCCATGAAAACAGGCGTCAACGCCACAAAGCTGGCCATCGCCGCTTTCATCGTCCCCTATATCTTCGCGTACTCTCCCGCCCTGCTGTTTGAGAATGTCTCCGGCTGGTGGGAAGTGACCCAGATCTGCATCAGCGCCCTGTTGGGTATCTTCGGTATCGCGGCGGCCCTCAACGGCCACCTGTACAAGAAGGTGCCCTGGTACTTCCGCCTCCTGCTGGTGGCGGGCGGCCTGGGCATGATGATCCCCGGCACCCTTACCGACGTGGTGGGTCTGGCGCTGGTGGCTCTCGTCATTGTTGTGCAGTACTGGTCTGCCAAACGCGAAAAAGCGATTACCGCGTGATCTCCTTTCCAAACAACATTCCCGCTGCCTATAGACAGCGGGAATGTTGCTTTCTTATAAGCTAAAGCGGCAGATAGAGAGTTTTTGAAAGTGCATAACGCGTATTGTGCAAAACACCAAAGCATGGAAGAAATTAACTTGTAAGAGAAAGTTGTGTGAAAACCGCATAAACGGAGAGAAACAGAAAGAAAAATAATGTTTTTATTTCTGTTTCGACGTGAAACGTCATGAAAAAATATTCTTATGCAAGCAATAAGAAATACTTATGCCTCAAGAACAACATATTTCTGGCAATAAAATGAAAGCAAATTGCAGAATAGCTGCAAAAAGCGGATTTTGCAAGCCGTTAAACGAAAAAATGTTTTTGTGCAAAAAAACGGAAAAATCACATAAAAAATGTTTTGTGCAAAAAATTAGTTTGAAAATTTGACGGGAAAAGTACATTTTTTTATAATATTCAGCGGAACAAAAACGAAAAGTCTCCCCGATGTGGGGAAGAAAGAGGAAAACACATTATGGAAAAGTACCTGGTTCTTGCCACATTTGTTGGCTCGATCATCGCGCTGCTGTTCGCGTTTATCACGGGCAAGCGCGTCCTGAGCTTTGACGAGGGCACCCCTCTGATGAGCAAGATCTCCCGCTCCATCCGCGAGGGCGCCAACGCCTACCTGAAGCGGCAGTACACCGTGGTAGGCGTGTTCTTCGTCTGCATGATCGTGGTGCTGTGCATTATGGCGGCCTGCAAGCTGCTGACGTGGTTCGTGCCCTTCGCGTTCCTGACCGGCGGCTTCTTCTCCGGCCTGTCCGGCTTTGTGGGCATGCGCATCGCCACCAAGGCCAACTGCCGCACCGCCAACGCCTGCCGCGACGGTCTGAATAAGGGCCTGCGCGTGGCGTTCTCCGCCGGCTCCGTCATGGGCTTCACCGTGGTGGGTCTGGGCCTGCTGGACATCAGCGTGTGGTTCATGCTGCTGCGCTTCGTGTTCAAGCTGGAGGCCGCCGATATCACCAGCGCCATGCTGACCTTCGGTATGGGCGCCAGCTCCATGGCGCTGTTCGCCCGTGTGGGCGGCGGCATCTTCACCAAAGCTGCCGACGTGGGCGCCGACCTTGTGGGTAAGGTGGAAGCCGGTATCCCCGAGGACGATCCCCGCAACCCCGCCGTTATCGCCGACAACGTGGGCGACAACGTGGGCGACGTGGCCGGTATGGGCGCTGACCTGTACGAGAGCTATGTGGGCTCCATCATCTCCGCCTCCGCGCTGGGCGTGGCCGCCTTCTCCGGCGAGGCCTTCAAGGCCATGGCCATCCCCATGGTTATGGCGGCTGTGGGTATCATCTGCTCCATCATCGGCTCCTTCTTCGTCAAGACCGAGGAGAACGCCGACCAGCGCACGCTGCTGAAGGCTCTTTCCCGCGGTACCAATCTGTCTGCCGTGCTGATCGCCATCATCTCCTTCTTCCTTGTGTGGAAGCTGCTGGGCATCGAGCACTGGGGCCTGTATGTGGCCATCCTGTCCGGTCTGGTGGCCGGTGTGCTGATCGGTAAGGCCACCGAGTACTATACCTCCGATACCTATAAGCCCACGCAGGAGCTGAGCAGCAAGAGCCAGACCGGCTCCGCCACCATCATCATCGGTGGTCTGGGTCTGGGCATGCTGTCCACCGCTATGCCTATCATCATCGTGGCCGTCTGCATTCTGCTGGCCTACTTCCTCTCCGGCGGCGCTGCCAACGCCGGCATGGGCCTGTACGGCATCGCGCTGGCCGCCGTTGGTATGCTGAGCACCCTCGGCATCACGCTGGCTACCGACGCTTACGGCCCTGTGGCCGATAACGCCGGCGGCATCGCCGAGATGGCCGGTCTGGAGCCTGAGGTCCGTCAGCGCACCGACGCGCTGGATTCTCTGGGCAACACCACCGCCGCTACCGGTAAGGGCTTCGCCATCGGCTCCGCCGCCCTGACCGCGCTGGCTCTGATGGCCTCCTATATCGAAAAGGTCAAGGAAGTGGGCGCGGCTGACGCCGACTTCAGCAGCTTCTCTCTGATGAACCCCGTGGTGCTGGTGGGCCTGTTCATCGGCGCCTGCCTGCCCTTCGTGTTCGCTGCTCTCACCATGAACTCCGTGGGCCGTGCCGCCCAGAGCGTGGTCATGGAGGTGCGCCGCCAGTTCAAGCAGATCTCGGGTCTGATGGACGGCAAGGCCGATCCCGACTACGCCCGTTGCGTCGACCTGTGCACCAAGGCCAGCCTGAAGGAAATGGTGCTGCCTACCGTTATCGCCGTTGTCACCCCCATCGTGGTGGGTATGATCCTGGGCTATAAGGGTGTTGTGGGCCTGCTGGCCGGCGCTACCGTTACCGGCTTCCTGATGGCCATCTACATGGCCAACGCCGGCGGCGCGTGGGACAACGCCAAGAAGTACATCGAGGCGGGCAACTTCGGCGGCAAGGGCAGCGAATGCCACAAGGCCGGCGTCGTGGGCGACACCGTGGGCGATCCCTTCAAGGACACCTCCGGCCCCGCCATCAACATCCTCATCAAGCTGCTGAGCATGGTCTCCATCGTGTTCGCCGGTCTGGTGGTCAACTTCTCCATCCTGTAAGGATCTGAACGCTGTAAAATATCCCCCGGCTTTGCCGGGGGATATTTTTTTCAAAAAGCTGTCTTTCGGGTCTTGACTCTGCCACTGTGTCAGGGAGTATCCTGTATCCGAGCTCAAGAAATCCCCCTTGGAGGTACGACAAATGTTAAAGATTGGAGAATTTTCCAAGCTGTCCCGCGTCAGCGTCCGGATGCTGCGCCATTATGACGACATCGGCCTGCTGACCCCCGCCTACATCGACCACTTCACCGACTACCGCTATTACAGCGAGTCCCAGCTGCCCACCGTCTGCCGCATCACCGCCCTGAAGGACATGGGCTTCCGTCTGGCGGATATCTGCCGGATGCTGTCCTTCTACGATGACCGGCAGCGGCTGGACGAATGCCTTGCCGCCCAGCAGGCGGCGCTGGAGGCCCAGGCGGAGGACGTGGCCCGGAAGCTGCGGCTGTTGGACAGCGCCCGGAAACGACTAAGAAAGGAAGATACCATGGCTTACAATGTTACCGTCAAGACCCTGCCCCAGCGTTACGCCGCCTGTGTGCGGATGACCATTCCCTGCTACGAGCAGGAGGGGACGGTGTGGGGTGTCCTCTGCGCCGAGACTGACCATATGAACCTGATCCCCGACGATCCCTGCTATTGCAGCGTGACCTTTTTGGACGCCGAGTATAAGGAAAAGGACGTGGAGGTAGAAGCTCAGAAAACCGTCAAGGGTCAGTATCCGGACACCGAGCATGTGAAGTTCCGCACTCTGCCCACCGTCACCTACGCCGGCTGCACCTATCAGGGCGGCTACGAGCATATCGGTGAGGTCAACGCCGCCGTGGCCGCGTGGATCGAGGCCAACGGCTACCGCTATGCCGGCCCCATGTTCAACATCTACCACGTCAGCCCCCACGAGACCCGGAACCCCGACGAATTCGTCACCGAGGTATGCTACCCCATCACGAAATAAGAACAGGACGGCCATCTATGAGATGGCCGTCCTTAAACTTGTCAAAAAGAGCTTCGCCCTCTTTGTGAAGTTAAAGTACTCTTTCCCAGCGCAGCTCGCCCCAGCTGCTGGTGTCAAAATTCTCCCGGATGGCCCGGCACATGATCTGCAGCTTCTGCGCGATGGCGGGGGACTGCACCAGTGCGCCCGCCACGTCCTCGGTGGCCATGATGTACTCCATGATCCGCGCCCGATCCTCCTTGGCGTTGGTGCGGGAATAGGCGTCCACAAAGTACACATCCTGTGCGCTGAACTCATAGAAGAACGTCCAGCGCTCCGGATTGGAGTCGGGCGTCTCCGCGTCCTCGTTGTAGGAGAAGCCTGCCGGGTTGCAGGCGGCCCACTCCTCCTGATTGATGGCATCCCAGTTGCGGGTCAGCAGTACCCCCTCAATGGCGTGCCAGATCTCGTGGCAGATGGTGCCATCAAAGGCGTCGATGGTCACGTCGATGTAGATGTTCTGCCAGCCGTAGGTCTCATAGGTCAGGCCGATGGCGTTGACGGCGTTTTCAATGTGCCCCACCGGCATAAACCGCACGCCGCCCTCGCCCATGGTGTTTTTCATCTGACGGAAGAAGCCGTCCGGATACAGGGCCAGCGTCCGATCCAGCGCTTCCAGCATCCGGGCGATGGCATGGGGTTCGTCCTCCAGCGGCCACTGGTCGGTGGTGGTGATAGTGGCGTCCCACACGGCGTCACAGGCCTCCTGCGCCTGCGCCGACAGCAGAATGGTCACGCCGTAGCGCTCCTCCAGCCGGTCGGCGTACTCCCGGGCCTCCTGCAAGGTGGCGGGCAGGGGCTGGCCATTCAGGCTGTTCCAGTAAACCTCCGTCAGCGAGGTATCCACCGCCAGCGGGCTTTCCACCGCCGCGGCGTCGGTGATGTGGGTGAAGGTCAGCTGCGCCGGATCAATGGCGGCCAGCCGGAACTGGCCGTTTCCGTACACGCCGCCCACGATGATTTCCTCCGGCAGCCACACCGCACCCCGGAAGGTGCCGCCCAGCTGATCGCTGCTCAGCAGGCAGGCGGAGATGCCGCTTTCCAGCCGGTACAGGGTGGTATCATCCGCCGCGCCCAGCAGATAGGGGGAGCCGGACAGCGGGAACAGATCAGCCTCCGAGGCGTGCAGCAGCGCCGCGTCCGCCTGATAGTACTGGTCACCGGCGGGATACAGCACGTCGTACCCCATGTCCTGATTGTTGAACCGTAAAAATTCCGGGCCGGACTGGCCGTAGTAGGGGGCGTACCACTCCTTTTGCAGCATGGCGTATTCCCCGGTGGCCGTGTCCAGAATGACGGTGCCGCTCTCGGTGCTGTAGGGGGACAGCAGGCAGTGGAGGAACAGCGTCTCGGAATCCGGGAAGATCCCCGCCACGTCCATAAAGCGCAGCTCACTGCTCAGCGGCACCCGCTCCGTCTGGCCGCTGGCCACGTCGGCGCGGCACAGCACGTCGTCCTGCACGAAGTAGTAGGTGCCGCCGTCGTGGGAGAATACGCCGCCGTACTGCTCCGCGTGAAAGGTCTTGGTGACGGTCAGGCTGGCGTCGATAAACTGCCACGCGCCGCCGTCCCAGTTGAACAGCACGGCGGAGCCGTCGGTGAACTGCTCGGTCTGCAATTCCCAGCAACCCTCCAGCGTCTGGGCGGCCAGCTCCTTGTCGGCGGCCACGTCCACCACGCTGAGGTGTGTCATTTCATTTTCATAGTCCACCCAACCGGCCAGCACCCGGCCGTCGCCCAGCGGGACGAGGGTAGGCAGAGCCGTGGGCTCCACGCAGGTCAGCGTCTTAATGGGCTGATCCAGAAGCGGCTTTTCCCCACCGCAGCCGGACAGTGCCAGCAGCAGGCACAGCGCTGCCAGCAGCGCCGCGCCTGTGGATAACAGTCGTTTTTGTGTCATAGGAAGTCTCCTGAATCGAAAAAATATGCGCCGCACAGCCGTGCGGCGCATGCCTTATTATAGCCTGTTGTGCCTGCCTTGTCAAGCAACGGGGACGGTGCGGGCCGCCAGCGCGGCGGCCTCTGCCGGATCGTGGCAGGCCATCACCAGCGTTTTCTGCGGCCCCACCGCCCGGTCAATGGCGGCCAGACAACGGGCCTTTGCGGCATCGTCCAGGCCGGTCAGCGCCACAAAGGCGTCCATATCGGTGATGCGCTCCTCGCTCAGCAGCTCGGCATCCGCACCGTCGCCGTGGATGACCAGCACGCCGGGGAACTTCTCGCTCATCTCCTGGCAGCGGGCCGCATCGCTGTCGATGACGGTCACCCGCTTCTGGATGTCCTGCAATTCCTTGACGAGGTAGTAGGTCATCCGGCTTGCGCCGACGATCATCACGTTGTTGGCCTTTGCTTTGAAGAGGTTCAGCTTGCGGAAGAAGGATTCCAGATCCCGGGCCGAGGCCGTCAGGTAGATCTTGTCCCCGGCCCGCAGCGTAAACATACCCGTGGGGATGATCGTCTCGCTGCCGCGGGCGACGGCGCAGATCAGAATTTTGACCCGGATGTTGCGGTACAGGTCCGACAGCTGCAAGCCCACCAGCGGGTTGTCGTCGGCCAGGCGGTACTCGATCAGCTCAAACCGCTGGCGGCAGA
>URKW01000013.1 GCA_900548615.1 uncultured Eubacteriales bacterium
ACGGCAGCGAACAGGAAGCACCGGCCCGCTTGAAGCTGGTCAATTTTGAATAAAAAAGGAGAAAGAACCATGTTGAAGGAAGCCATTGAGAAGATCGAGGAACTGGCCAAGCCGCTCATTGTGGACAAAGAGGGCCACACCTACGCCGTGGACAAATACGGCGAAGCGCATGAGATTATCCCGGAGGCGGTCTATCAGGGCTGCCTGGAACTGAACAGTCTGGACGCGCTGGTGCAGATGGTCAGGACGGAGGGCGTCCGTGGTGATCGCAGTGCGGACAATCTGTACCTGTCCGTGAAGGATCACATGACCGTGGCCTGCTTCGGCCATCCGCAGTGGGATTTGCGGGAGGCGCGTATTTTCTACTACGAGGCACAGGCGAAGGACGTTCCCGGCTGGGACGGCGAGGTGAAGATGGCCTTTGACAAGGCGGCTGTGGCCTTGCAGACCCGTTTTCAGGATGGCGGCGACCGTGATTACACCCTGACGCTGCTGAGCCAGATCACCTGCGGCGCGCAGGTCACATACAACGACATTGGCGTAGCAACGACGGTGGTCACGCAGAAGGGCGTTGCACTCCAGCAGAACAGCACCATCCGCCCGCTGGTGAAGCTGCGGCCTTACCGCACCTTCCAAGAGGTGGAGCAGCCGGAGGGCCTGTTCCTGATCCGCATTGACGAGCGGGGCATTACCTTTACCGAGGCGGACGGCGGCATGTGGAAGCTGGCAGCCCGCAAGACCATCAAGGCCTATCTGGAGGAAGCGCTGAAGGACATGATCGACGATGGCCGTGTGGTCGTGATGATGTAAGTAAAAAAAGCCCCGGCGGAGCTGGCACTCCGTCGGGGCGGGACTGGCACAAGCCAATCTGATACATCCCCATGATAGGGGAGAAAGTGAGTTTTGTCAATGAAAACAACAAAAATCGTTATCAAGAACATGTTCGGTATCCGGGATATGTCGCTGGATGGCGGCTCTGTGGAGATTTCCGGCCCCAAGGGCAGCGGGAAAACCTCGGTGCTGGATTCCATTCGGTATGCCCTGACAAACCGCTCTGACCGGGATTATGTCGTACATAAAGGCGCAGACGAGGGTGAGATCATCATCGAGACGGACACCGGCCTTTCCGTTGACCGCAAGGCCATGAGCGCCAAGTCTGCCGGAACGGTAAAGGTGCGGGACGGCTCCATGCTTCAGACACGGCCGGCGGAGTTCCTGTCGAAGATCTTCACGCCGCTCCAGCTGAACCCGGTAGAGTTCACCCAGCTTTCCCGGCAGGAGAAAAACCGTGTGATCCTCTCGCTGATCGAATTTCCGTGGGACACCAACTGGATCATGGAGCAGTTCGGCGAGATCCCGCAGGGCGTGGACTACTCGAAGCACATCCTTGAAGTGCTGGCGGATATTCAGGCGGAGAATGGCATTTACTACCAGTCCCGCCAGAACCTGAACCGGGACATTCGCAACAAACAGGCATTTATCGCCGACATTGCCAGAGATATTCCGTCCGGCTACGACTTTGACCGCTGGGACAGATACCCCGTCGGCGAAAAGTACCGTGAGCTGGAGCGCCTGAAGGATCGGAACAGCCGCATTGAGCGGGCCAAGACCTTCCGGGACAGCTATGACGCGAAAATGCGCGGAATCGCCGGTGAGCGGGACGTGGCGCTGGCTGCCATTGACAGGGATCTGGCCCGTGAGCGCTCTGAGCTGACCGGACAGATCGAGCGGCTTCGGGCAGAGATCAGCGCGGCGCAGGAGGAACTGGGCAGTCTGGAGCGCCGGCGTGAGGATCGTGCGGCCGTTGTTCACGCCAAGTATGAGACCGCCGTTGCCAAGCTGGAAAAGGACATGGGTACGGCCAGCGAGTATGCGGAGGCGGCCCCGGCAGATACTTCCGCCTTACAGCAGGAGCTGGATACGGCGGAGCGTATGCGCAAGCACCTCAATGAGTACCAGCGCATGAGGGCCATGCAGCATGAGGTGGACGCACTTACGGAGCAGTCGCAGGAATTGACCCGGAAGATCGAACTGGCGCGGGAACTGCCCGCCAAGATCCTTGAAACGGCAACGATCCCCGTTGAGGGGCTGACGGTAGAGAACGGTGTGCCGCTGATCCACGGCCTGCCCATTTCCAACCTGTCCGACGGTGAGCTGCTGGAGCTGTGCGTGGATATCACGGTCAGCAAGCCGGGACAGCTTCAGATCATTCTGATCGACGGTGCGGAACGGCTGGACAAGGAGAGCCGCGACAAGCTGTACGCCAAGTGCAAGGCCAAGGGCTTGCAGCTGATCGCCACCCGTGTGACGGATTCCGATGTATTGGAGGTAACTGAATTATGATGACAAAAGATAATCTGCGTAAGCTGACCGGCGACGAACGTCTGGGGCAGATGCGTGATTCTGAATATCTCGGCGCCGAGGATATCGACGATGATGTGGAGCCGGTGCTGACCATTGATGCCCTGTGGAACGGTATGGTGACGCTCCAGCGCGGCAAGGAAAACAAGGATGTGCTTTCTTTCAAGGAGGAGCGTGTCCCTGGCATTATGCAGGTAAGGCCGCTCATTATCAACTCCACCAACCGCAAAACGCTGCGTAAGCTGTTTGGCGACGCAAAGGCGGATACGCTGGTGGGCAAGCAGATCCAGCTTTACATTGACCACAAGGTGCGTGATCCGCAGGATGGCGGGTTTACGGACGGCATCCGTATCCGGCCCTTTAAGCCGAGGGTCAGGAAAGAGCAGGTAGTGCCGCCCTGTGCGGATTGCGGCGGCGCCATTGAAGCGGCAATGGGCAAAGACCCCTGCTGGCTGGCGGCCTACACCGCCAAGCATTACGGCGTATCCCTGTGCGCCGCCTGCGCCCAGAAGCGCAAGGAAGCCGCCGCTGCGGAGCAGCCGGAGGCGGAGAACACACCGGAGAATGCCGGTGAGACCGAGGAGGTGCTGTGATGGGTCTGCCTATGGTGACTGCGGAGAACTATTTCTCCCCTGAGATGAACATGGCCTATATGGGTTCTACCCAGTTCAAGGCTTTTGACCGCTGCGAGGCGGCGGCGCTGGCGGAGGTGCGGGGCGAATACGTCCCCGCCGCTTCCACGGCGCTGCTGGTGGGCGGCTATATCGACGCTTATTTTTCCGGTGAGCTGCCGGTGTTTCAGGCCCAGCACCCGGAGATATTCAAACGGGACGGCGGCCTGAAGGCGGAATACGTCCACGCGCAGAATGTGATCGCCCGGATGGAGGCGGACGAGCTGTATATGCTGCTGATGTCCGGCAAGAAGCAGGTGATCCTGACCGGCGAGATCGCGGGCGTTCCCTTCAAGGTAAAGATCGACAGCCTGTTGGACGCCGGCACCTGCCGCCGGATCGTGGAGCGGTTCCCGGATACGGCGACGGCGCTGGGCATGTGTGACGGCGCTGTGGTGGATCAGAAGGCCATGCGGGACATGAAGGATGTGTGGTCGGAAGAGGAGTTTGCGAAAGTCCCCTTTGTTCAGGCTTACGGCTACGACATTCAGGGCGCTATCTATCAGGCCATCGAGGGCCACATGCTGCCGTTTATTCTGGCGGTGGGCACAAAGGAGGACGCACCGGACATTGGGGCGCTGTATATCCCTGACGGAGAGCTGGCCGCCAAGTTGGCGGAGGTGGAGGATCGCGCCCCACGGTATCAGGCCATCAAGGAGGGCAGGATCGCCCCGCGCCGCTGCGAAAAGTGCGCCTACTGCCGCATGACCAAAAAGCTGCGGGGCATTGTGGACTACCGGGAGGTGGGCGAATGCTGAACAGGACGATGGTACAGGGGCAGCTGGTGGCTGACCCTGAGATGCGCACCACGCAGAACGGCGTGGCGGTGTGTTCCTTCCGTGTGGCGTGGAGTGAAACATACAAGGAGCATGAAAAGAAGCTGTTTCTCGCCTGTACGGCATGGCGCGGTCTGGGTGAGATGATCGGAAAATACTTCCACAAGGGCAAGGAGATCATTGTGGAGGGTGCGCTGGAGACCGAGGAATATACGGACAAGGAGGGCAACAAGCGGTCGGCGGTCAAGCTGACGGTGGACAAGGCCCACTTCTGCGGCCCGAAGGATGGTTCTTCTTCCGGCGGCTACAAGAGCGCCGGGGGCGGCGTGAACGTGTCCGCCAACGAGTGGGGCGAGGTCGAGGATGAAGAGGATCTGCCTTTCTGACGCTGGCAGGCAGATCAGGCAGCAGCTGACCATGCGGGAGGTTGCGGAACTTTACGGTTTTACCCCGGATCGGAACGGATTTATCAAGTGTCCGTTCCATTCGGACAACCACGGAAGCCTGAAGCTCTATCCGGAGGATCGGGGCTGGCACTGCTTTGGGTGCAATGCCGGCGGGTCGGTCATTGACTTTGTGATGAAGCTGTTCGACCTGACCTTTCAGCAGGCGGTCTTGCGGCTGGACAACGACTTTGGACTGCACCTGACCTATGAAGCGCCGGACAGGAAGAAAACGTCCGCGCTGCTGGAAAAGCGCCGCGCCGAGGCAGCGGAGAAAGCACGGCGCGGCGCGGAGTATCAGGCGCTGGCGGAGGAATACCGGCAGTGCTGGGACACGGTGAAATACTTCCCGCCGGTGCTGCGTGAGGACGGCACCATCTGGGTACACCCCCTATATCCGGACGCCTTGAAGGCGCTGCCGGGACTGGAAGCACGGCTGGATGAATTATTGGAGGCTGGAATTGGATAAAAAAGAGATCGTGCCAAACTGGCACTATACGCTGGATGATTTTCTGTATACCACAGCGCCCTATGAGGAGCTGGCGGAGTATGCAAAGAATCCGTTTGTCCACCAGCGGATGATAGAAGCCATGTCGCGGTATGCCGCTTCACTGGGTTTCCGGCAATTAAAGCTGATGTACCGGGAGTACAACAAGGCGGTAAAGGCCAGCAGCGCCGGAGGGACTATTTATGTGGGTGACAATCCCACGCGGTTTGACGGGCAGCCGCTGGAGCTGAACGCCGGAGACTGGGAAGCCGACGACGGCGGGATACGGCGCACCTACGGCGGCGTGGAGTGCGTGGCGTGTCCCCATCCGGTGATGCCGGTGGAGCGGCTGGTGAACATCGACACCGGCGAGGAAAAGCTGCGGCTGGCCTTCCGGAAGGGCACTGTGTGGCGCAGGTGCATCGTAGAGAAGCGGACGCTGGCCAGCGCCAACAAGGTGACGGAGCTGGCGGGGATCGGCATTGCGGTGAACAGCGAAACGGCCAAATCCTTCGTGAAGTACATCGGCGACTTGGAAAACCTGAACTATGAGCTGATACCGGAGCGGAAAAGCATTGGGCGGTTCGGCTATATCGCGGGCGAGGGCTTTTCCCCCTATGTGGAGGGCCTGATCTTTGACGGCGACGCCAACTTTGCCGCCATGTTCCAAACGGTGCATGAGCGGGGCAGCTTTGCCAAGTGGAAGGAGATGGCGGCGGAGGTCAGGGGCATGTCGGTAACGGCCAAGATCGTGCTGGCGGCGTCCTTTGCCGCACCGCTGTTGCAGCCGCTGGGATGCCTGCCCTTCTTCGTACACCTGTGGGGCGTGGATAGCGGCACCGGCAAGACGGTGGCCCTGATGGTGGCCGCCAGCGTGTGGGGCGACCCGTCCGTGGGCAGCTACGTCAAGACCTTTGACGGGACGGTGGTGGGCATGGAGAAAACCGCCGCGTTCCTGAACAACCTGCCGCTGTGTCTGGATGAGCTTCAGCTGGCAAAGGACGCAAAGGGGCGGACGAACTTCGACGTATACCGGCTGGCGCAGGGCGTGGGCCGCACGAGGGGCAACCACGCCGGCGGCGTAGACAAGACGCCCACATGGCACAACTGCATCCTGACCACGGGGGAAAGCCCTCTGACGGGGCAGGCGTCCGGCGCCGGTGCGGTAAACCGTGTCATTGACATTGAGTGCAAGGCCGACCGGGTGGTGATCCGGGACGGCATGCGGGTATCCGGCGCGGTGAAGCGGAACTTCGGCCACGCGGGAAAGGCATTCGTGGAGAAGCTGTATGCCGCCGGGGACGATGTGCCGCAGGAGATCACGGAGCGGTATCAGGAGCTGTTCCGGGCGCTGTCGGCCCAGGATACCACGGAGAAGCAGGCTATGGCGGCCGCAGCGGTGGTGCTGGGGGATGAGTTGGCCTGCCGCTGGATCTTCGACGGGGCGGAGCAGCCCATCACCGTGGAGCAGATATCGGAGTTTCTGGCGTCAAAGGCGGCGGTGTCCGCCGGTGAACGGGCCTATAAGTACCTGTGCGACTGGGTGACGCAGAACTCCAACAAGCTGATCGGCAAGTCGGAGACTATGGACGTGCTGGGTGCGCTGGAGGGGTATCGGGCCTATATCATCCGGTCGGTGTTTGAACGGGTCTTGCAGGACGCGGGCTACTCCGTGGGCGCGACGGTATCATGGCTGAAGCAGAAGTGCCTGATCGAGACAAGAGCCAAGAATAACACCAAGGCCCGCCGGATCAACGGCGTGCCGACGGAGTGCTTTTGCCTGATTTTGCCTGATATTGAGGTAGAATCGGAAGAAATAGACGAATTACCACTGTAAATGTGGGGCAGCGTGGGGATATGCCCCCACACCCGCAAAGCCTTTGCTACCAACGGTTTGCGGGCTGTTTTTGAAAGGCGTGGGGATGTGGGGGATACATACACACCCTATAAGGGGCTGTGTGTATGTACGGTATGTATATTTGGTGAATATATACAATACACACGAAAGCAAATAAAAAATTGCAAATTGTAGCCCCACACCCCCACGATAGCCGCAAAGCCCTTGCTACCAACGGTTTGAGCGTGGGGATATGTTCCCCACAGCACCCCACAGCCACACATATATAAATAGGAGGCGTGATATGGAACTGCGCGATTATCAGCGCGAGTGCATCAAGACCATAGAAGCGCAGCCGCCGGGGTCGTATCTGTGCCAGATGGCCACGGGGCTGGGCAAGACGGTGACGTTTGCCAACATTCCACGGCAGGGCCGCAACCTGATCCTTTCCCACCGGGAGGAGCTGGTGCGGCAGCCGATGAAATACTACGATTGCAGCTACGGCGTGGAGCGGGCGGGAGAGCACAGCCACGGCGAGGAGGTGGTGAGCGCCAGCGTACAGACGATGGTGCGGCGGCTGGAACAGTTTTCGCCGGACGCCTTTGACACCATCATCGTGGACGAAGCCCACCACGCGGCGGCCAACACCTACCGGAAAATACTGGACTACTTCAAGCCACGGCTGACACTGGGCTTTACCGCCACCCCCAACCGGGGCGACAAGGTGCGGCTGGACACGGTGTTCTCAGATATCATCTTTGCCCGTGACCTGCGGTTTGGCATCCAGAACGGCTATCTGTGCGACATCTACTGCATGCGGGTGGATATCGGTTATGATCTGAGCGCCGTACACACCCGCGCCGGAGACTACGCGCCGGGAGAGCTGGACGAAGCCATGGAGGGCACGGCGGACGCCATTGCCGAGGCTTACGAAAAATACGCCAAGGGCGCCACGCTGATCTTCGCCGTCAGCGTGAACCATGCCAACGAGATCGCGGCGAAGATACCCGGCGCTGTGGTGGTGACAGGCGAGACAAAGGACAGAGCCGCCATCATCGAGCGGTTCACGGCGGGAGAAATTCCCTGCATCGTCAACTGCATGGTGTTCACCGAAGGGACGGATATTCCACGGGTGGAGACGGTCATTATTGCGCGGCCTACCCAGTCTGACAGCCTGTATAGCCAGATGGTGGGGCGGGGCTTGCGGCTCTATCCCGGCAAGGAGCGGCTGACGCTGATCGACTGCGTGGGCATTACGGGGCGGGCGTCCATCTGCACGGCTCCGTCTCTGCTGGGCATTGACATGACCAACGTGCCGAAGAAGAAGCAGAACGAGCTGGAGGGGCTGCTGTTTGAGCTGCCCATGAAGGCGGTGGCGGCTTCGGACTGCCCAGAGAGCTGGATCCGGAACGTGGAGATCGTAGACCTGTGGGCCAAGGAGCAGAAGTACCAGACCCATGACGTGAACTGGTTCAAGCTGCCGGACGGGTCGATGGTGCTGTCGCTGCTGGGACATGAGCGGTTGGTGCTGTCGCCCCAGGATGAGCTGGGCATGACCCGTATCACGCTGGGGGATATGACGTCGGACAAGCGGCCCATGCAGAGTGCGCTGGACAGCTGCTATGTATGGCTTTGTAACCGCCGAAAGGAACAGGCTTACATTTGGGACACGCAGGAGGTGAAGCGCTGGGGGAAGAATCCCGCCACGGACAAGCAGCTGACCATGATCCGACGGCGCTGCAAGGGCTTTGACACGGAGGGCCTGACGAAAGGGCAGGCCAGCCAGATATTGAACAGGCTGATGAACGGAGGGAGAAGGTAACGATGGCATCAGAGAGACAGCACCAGCAGGCGGTTATGAAGTGGGCGCGGCAGCCCTCGATACGGGAGCGGTGGCCGGAGCTGGCACTGCTGCACCACATAAAGAATGAGACCACCGGCGGCGCGGCGGAGGTGGCCGCCGACAAGGCCATGGGCGTGAAGAAGGGCGTCCCCGACCTGTGTCTGCCGGTGGCGCGGAATGGCTACTACGGCCTGTACATCGAGATGAAAACACCCAGCGGCAGGGCGTCGGACGCCCAACGCTGGTGGGTGACGGAACTGACGCATCAGGGCTACCGCGCCACCGTATGCCACGGGTATGACGCGGCGGTGGCGGAACTGTGCTGGTATCTGTCGCTTCCGAAGGAGGCGCGGTGATGGCGGAGGTATCCAGAGTGGAACGAGCCGCCATGCAGGGGGAGCCGATGCCCACGGGGCTGACGTGGCGGGAAGTGACGGAGTACATCGCCCTGCGTGCCCTGTACTGGGGCTTTAAGTCCCGCGTGTTCTCCCGCGACGACGCCAGCGCCATGAAGAAGCAGCTGATGGCGGCACTGGATGGGGCCGAGGGTGCGTATCAGTTCCAGCGGAAGTGCTGGGATAATGCCGCACGGCGCTATAAGGAAACGGAGAGCGCCCTGAACACTTACCGGCTGGAGCGGACGCTGGAGCATGCGGATGCACTGGCGGCGGCGCTGGATGGGTTGGAGAAAGGAGAAAGCATATGACAAGAGATGAGATCGTGACCGCGCTGCGGTTTAATCTGGCGGAGAAGATGGATCTGTAGACAGGCCGTGGGGCGAAACAGGAAAGGCAGGTGGGGCGCATGGCAAGCGGGAGCTATCGGCAGGTATATGTGGTGTGCCCCTACTATGTGACGGACAACGGCAGAGACAGGATCGTGTGCGAGGGGCTGACCCCCGGCGGGCAGAACCAGACCTTTTACCAGAAGCGGCAGGACTACGCCTTGCAGATGGAGCTGTTCTGCTGCGGGGATTACTGGCGCTGCGAGATATGCGCCGCGCTGGACGCGAAGTATCGGGAGGAGGACACATGAAAAAAGGAGACAGGGTGCGGGCCAGATTCATGACGCTGCCCGCAGAACCCTATGGCAGCTCAGACGGGCCGCGGCATAAGGTGCGGGTGGGGACGGTGGTATACGTCCACCCCAAGGGCCGCTATGCCGTGGTGGAGACACAGCTGCCGTTCGGTGTGGTGCGGGAAGCATTCCGGCCGGAGGAGATCATGACATGAAAAGAGGGGCAATCGCCCCTCTTTTTTTGCGTGAAAGTGGTGGGATAGAAATTGCTGTTCGGGGTTTGGTAACATGGTATACAGGACGGCACAGGCGCTGCCGTAAAAAGCGCCTGACCGCTGTAGGGCGGGACAAAGCTGCCATATGGCAGATGGTGTGCGCGGGAAAACGCCGCGAGGGTAGGACGCGCCGACGGCAAACGTCAGCGGTGGGAGACGGGCGCGTCAAAACAGGATTTTGTATGGAGGGGTGGTGTACTGTGGCGGCAAGGCTGACAGACCGGCAGAAAAAGAAAATACTGGCCGACTATGTGCAGCTTGGCAGCTACAACGCTACGGCGAAGATCAACGGCTGCTCCCTGAACACGGTGAAGAAACTTGTGCAGGAAAATGCAGACATTGCAGAACTGTGCATTCAGAAAAAAATGGAGAACACAACGGACATTCTGGCCTACATGGAGAGCCAGCGGAAAACGGTGTGTGAGATCATCGGAAAGGGGCTGGCAGCGCTGAACGACCCCGACAAGCTGGCAGAGGCCACGCCTGCCCAGATCACCACGGCGCTGGGTACGCTGATCGACAAGTGGACGGCGGTCAAGGACGCTGCGGACAGCAATGCCGCCCAGCTGACCATGGATGCGGAACTGGAGGAGTTCAGCCAATGAGACAGCTTGTGATACAGCGGCCCAACGAGCGGCAGGCGGTATTTCTGCGGGCCAGAGCAAAGCATATCGGCTTCGGCGGTGCCCGTGGCGGCGGCAAGAGCTGGGCCGTGCGCACCAAGGCCAAGCTGCTGGCGGCGCGGTATCCCGGTATCAAGCTGCTGATCGTGCGGCGCACCTACCCCGAACTGATGAATAACCACATCCGGCAGCTACGGACGGAGCTGCTGGGGGTGGCACGGTATAACGACAAGGACAAGATACTGGCCTTTTCTAACGGCAGCACCATCAATTTCGCCTACTGCGCCAAGGACGGCGACCTTGACCGGCTGCAAGGCACGGAGTATGACGTGATCTTTCTGGACGAGGCGACGCAACTCTCCGAGTACCAGATGAAAACCATCACCGCCTGTCTGCGCGGCGTCAACGATTTTCCCAAGCGGGTGTACTACACCTGCAACCCCGGAGGGCAGGGACACCAGTACATCAAGCGGCTGTTCATCGACCGGCGGTTTGAGAGCGGTGAAAGGCCGGAGGACTATGTGTTCATCCAGAGCCGTGTCACCGACAACAAGGCGCTGATGGCGGCACAGCCGGACTATATCCAGCAGCTGGAGGCCCTGCCGGAGAAGCTGCGTAAGGCGTGGCTGGAGGGCGACTGGAACGTATTCGAGGGACAGTTCTTTGAGGAGTTCGCCGACGATCCTGACCACTACGCCGACCGCCGCTTTACCCATGTGATAGATCCCTTCGAGGTGCCGCCAGAGTGGACCATCTACCGGAGCTTCGACTGGGGCTATGCACGGCCCTTCTCCTGCGGGTGGTGGGCCGTGGACTACGACGGGACGCTGTACCGCATTCTGGAGCTGTACGGCTGCACCAGAGAAGCGAATACCGGCGTGAAGTGGACACCGGACAAGGTGTTTGCGGAGATCCATCGGGTGGAGACGGAACACCGGTGGCTGAAGGGCAAGCAGATACAGGGTGTGGCCGACCCGGCCATCTGGGACGCCGAGAGCGGCGAGAGCATCGCCGAGACGGCGGCGCGGCACAGGGTGTACTTCGCCAAGGCCGACAACAAGCGGCTGCCGGGGTGGATGCAGGTGCATTACCGGCTGGCCTTTGATGAGGCGGGCAAGGCCATGATGTATGTGTTCCGTGGCTGCAAGGCGTTCATCCGGACGCTGCCGGGGCTGCAATATGACGAACACGCCGTGGAGGACGTGGACACCGACGGCGAGGATCACATTGCCGATGAGACCCGGTACATGTGCATGGCGCGGCCTATCAAGCCAAGGCTGGCGCCCAAGCGCGACCCCTATCTGGACAATCCCATGTATACGGCGCTGGACATTCCCAAGGAGGATGTACTGAGCGCGCCGGAGTTCATACCGATGCAGGTCGAGGAGATCGAATGATGGAAGAAAAAGAAGTCATGACAACGGAAAACACGCCGGTGCGGATCGGCATTGGTGTGGAGCAGCTGCGGGAAGCGGCTCAGACCCTGCGGAAGTACAAGCAGGGTAAGGCCAATCTGGAGCAGCGGGTGATCGACAATGAGGAGTGGTATCGGCTGCGGCACTGGGAGTGTCTGCGGCAGGGCAGCAAAAAGCAGCAGGTGGAGCCTGTGAGCGCGTGGCTGCTGAACTCTATCGCCAACAAGCACGCCGACGCCATGGACAACTTCCCCGCCCCCAACATTCTGCCCCGTGAGCCGGGGGATGTGAAGGAGGCGCGGCAGCTGTCGGCCATCGTGCCGGTGGTGCTGGAGCAGGCGGGCTTTGAGGCTACCTACTCCGAAGGCTGGTGGGATAAGATCATCGGCGGCACGGCCATCTACGGTGTGTTCTGGGACGGCAGCAAGCTGGGTGGGCTGGGCGACATTGCCGTGGAGCCGGTGGACATTCTGAATCTCTTCTGGGAGCCGGGTGTCACCAAGATCCAGAACAGCGCCAACGTGTTCCATGTGAAGCTGGAGGACAACGCCGCTTTGGAGCAGGCGTACCCTGAGCTGTCGGGCAAGCTGGGCGGCAACGGGCTGGATATCAGCAAGTATGTGTACGACGACACTGTGGACACCACGGAGAAAAGCGTGGTGGTGGACTGGTATTACAAGAAAAAGACTGGCGGCAAGACGGTGCTGCACTACTGCAAATTCGTGGGGGATACGGTGCTGTACGCCACGGAGAACGAGAACGGCGAGGGCTGGTATGACCACGGGAAATATCCCTTCGTGTTCGACCCCATGTTCCGTGTGAAGGGGACGCCCTGCGGTTTTGGCTATATCGACATTGGCAAGGGTGCCCAGGAGTACATCGACCGCGGGGATCAGGCGGTGATGCAGAATATGCTGTCCAATGCCAAGCCCCGGTACTTCGTCCGCTCCGACGGCTCTGTGAATGAGCAGGAATATGCCGACATGACGAAGGATTTCGTGCATACCGACGGCAATCTGGGGCAGGACAGCATCCTGCCGGTGGTGGGCAAGGTGCTCAACAGCATCTATCTGAACGTGCTGGACAGAAAGGTGGACGAGCTGAAGGAGACCACCGGCAACCGGGACGTGTCCACCGGCGGCTCTACCTCCGGCGTGACGGCGGCCAGCGCCATTGCGGCCATGCAGGAGGCGGGCAGCAAGCTGAGCCGGGACGGCAACAAGGCGGCCTACCGTGCCTTCCGTGAGGTAGTGGAGCTGGTGGTGGAGCTGATCCGCCAGTTCTATGACCTGCCCCGTCAGTTCCGTATTCTGGGCGAGAACGGTCGGGAGGATTTCGTCAGCTACACCAACGCCGGAATCAAGCCTGTGTATCAGGGCATGGAGATGGGCGTGGATATGGGCTACCGGCTGCCGGTGTTCGACATTGAGATCACGGCGGAAAAGGCCAGTCCTTACAGCAAGCTGAGCCAGAACGAGCTGGCGCTGCAATTCTTCGGGGCGGGGTTCTTCAATCCCCAGATGACCGACCAGGCGCTGGCGTGTCTGGAGATGATGGACTTTGACGGCAAGGAGCAGATCATGCAGCGCATCAGCACCAACGGGACGCTGTATCAGCGTCTGATGATGGCACAGCAGCAGGCGGTGGCTATGGCCCAGCTGGTGGATATGAAGCTGGGCACCAACTACGCCATGCAGCTGCTGGGCGGTGCGCAGGGTACACAGCAGCCCATGCCGGGCAGCGTTCCCGATACCGGCAACAGCGGCGGCGAGAGCAGCGTGACCGCCAACGCCAGAAAGGAAGCGGCAGACCGTGCCGCGCCGGTGTAAGCCATGGTACGGGTAGAATTTTCCCGGTGTGGCGACACCTATGTGCTGCGGATGACCGGCCACGCGGGACAGGCCGAGGCGGGGCATGATGTGGTGTGTGCGGCGGCCACCATCCTGTGCTATACGGCGGCGCAGACGGCCCTTGACCTCTATGAGCAGGGCAAGCTCCGAAAAAAGCCACGGACAGACGTGGACAGGGGCGACGCCACGGTGACGCTGTGTCCCCGGCAGGACGCGGCGGGGGAGGCGGCTGTGGCGCTGCGGACGGTGGAGACGGGATTTGCGCTGCTGGCGCACCATTATCCGGAGTATGTGACATTCAGGCGTGAGCCTTAATGATGGATTCGCCCACCTGACGGGCAGATTACGGTTTCGCCCACCTACGGGCAGGAGGATACCATGAAAAATATGTACCGTTGGCTCGATCTCCAGCTGTTCGCAGAGGGGGACGGCGGCACAGCAGCGGGCACCGCGGGCGCGGCGGCTGGTACTGGCCAGCAGGCTGAACAGAATGCACCCGACGCCGGGGCGCAGCAGCAGGCAGAGCCTGCAAGAGATCTTGGCAAGGAATTTGACGCGCTCATTAAGGGCGAGTTCAAGGACGTGTATGCCAAGCGGGTACAGGACACGGTGACGCGGCGGCTGAAAGGCCCCAGTGCTGACGCGGAGAAATTCCGCGCCATGCAGCCGGTGATGCAGATGCTGTCCCAGCGCTATGGCGTGGACGCTGCCGATATCAAGGCGCTGTCTGCTGCCATCGAGGAGGACAACGCCTTCTATCAGGAGGAGGCGGAGCGTCTGGGCATCAGCGTGGATCAGGTGAAAGCCATCCGCAAGACGGAGCGGGAGAACCAGCAGCTGAAGGAGCAGCTGGCCGAACGGGAGAGCCGCCAGCGGATGGAGCAGAACATCGCCAAATGGTCGCAGGAGGCGCAGGCCATCGCGCAGAAGTATCCGGGACTGGATCTGGAGAAGGAGCTGGGGAACCCGCAGTTCTTCAATGCGTTGATGAACGGGGCCAGCGTGGAGGGCGCCTATTGGGGTCTGTACCACGACCAGCTGATCCCGCAGGCCATGCAGTACACCGCTCAGGAGACGGAGCGGAAGCTGGCGGCCAAGATCCAGGCACAGGGCCAGCGCCCCACGGAAAACGGTGCGGGCGCCGGTGTGACCATGAAGAGCGACGTGTCGAAGCTCTCCGACAAGGATATGGATGATCTCATCCAACGTGCAAGGAGGGGCGAGAAGATCTGCTTCTGACCTCTCCGGAAGGGAGATTTATGAAAACCGTTAAAGACTTTTTTATGATGGCGCTGGACATGCAGCTGTTTGCTGATGTGACCAACACCACCGGCTCCAACTCCACCGGCAACAACCTGTCGGCGGAAATGAAAACCTTCTATGACAAGGTGCTGCTGCGTGAGGCAGGCCCCAATCTGGTGCATAGCCAGTTCGGCCAGAAGCGCGACATCCCCAAGGGCAGCGGTAAGACCATTGAGTTCCGCAAGTTTAACCAGCTGCCCAAGGCGCTGACCGCCCTGACGGAAGGTGTGACCCCCAACGGCGGTGCGCTGGACGTGACCAGCCTGACCGCCACCGTGGCGCAGTACGGCTACTTCGTGCGTGTGTCCGACGTGCTGGATCTGATCGCCATTGACAATGTGATCGTGGAGGCCACCCAGCTGCTGGGCGCACAGGCGGGCGTGACCATGGATACCGTGGTGCGCAATCAGCTGTCTGCCGGCAACAACGTGCTGTTCTGCCCCACCGTGGCCAGCGGCACCGAGACCGCCGTGACCCTGCGCAAGAACATGAACACCACCAGCCAGCTGACCGTGAAGATGATCCAGAAGGCCGTTGCCACCCT
Organism: uncultured Eubacteriales bacterium; assembly: GCA_900548615.1. Taxonomy (GTDB): domain Bacteria; phylum Bacillota; class Clostridia; order Oscillospirales; family Oscillospiraceae; genus Vescimonas. The sequence continues at coordinate 15,445 of URKW01000013.1, forward strand.
GAAGAAGAACAACGTGCCGACCTTCAACGGCGACTATGTGGCGATCATCCACCCCTATGTGGCCTACGACCTGCAGCGTGACCCTGAGTGGATCGACGCCCACAAGTATGCCCAGCCGGAGAACCTGTTTACCGGCGAGATCGGCAAGGTGGCCGGTGTGCGCTTCGTGGAATCCACCGAGGCCAAGGTATGGAAGGACAGCGACTGTCCCCAGAAGTCCGCGGGCAGCGGCAGTGATCCCGCCACCTACTACGGCGTGTTCTCCACGCTGGTGCTGGGCAAGAATGCCTACGGTGTGACCGAGGTGACGGGCGGCGGCCTCCAGACCATCGTCAAGCCTCTCGGCGCCGGTGAAGATCCCCTGAACCAGCGCTCCACCGTGGGCTGGAAGGGCATCCTTACCGCCAAGATCCTGCTGGAGCAGAATATGGTGCGTATCGAATCCGTTTCCGATGAGTGGAGCGGCACCGTGGACGCCAACTGACATACTGCGCGGCGGGGGATACGCTCCCCCGCCGCAGAAGAAAGGAGAACAACATGGATAATGAAAACCTGAACACCGCCCAGACTGCACAGACCGCACAGGACACCCCTCAGACCGCGCCGGAGCCTCCCAAGAAGGCGGAAAAGCCCAAGAAGGAGAAGATGGTGAAGGTGCTGCTGCCGCTGCTGGAAAACGGCGACACGGAGCAGTATGTGGCCGTGAACGGCAGAAGCTTCCTGATCCGCAGAGGTGAGGAAGTGGAAGTGCCGGAGTGCGTGGCAGAGGTGCTGCGCCTGAGCGAAAAGCAGAAGCGGGAGGCGTACCGCTATCAGCAGGAGGCCATCCGCCGGAGCATGCAGGGCGGCGATATGTGAGAAAACAAGGGGGCCGGTGTGCCCCCTTTCTTCAAAAGGAGGGATGGGGCATGACCATCATGCAGGCGCTGGAGGCGCTGGACAGAGAGAAGCCCAATGTGTTCACCCAGGAGGATAAGATCGGCTGGCTGAACGAGCTGGAGGCTATGGTGACAAGGGAGATCGTGCGGTGTTACCGGGGCGGCGAGACGGCGGAAATCCCTGTGCTGGGGGACGACGTGGAAGCCCAGCTGACGGCGCCGACACCCTATGACAGGATGTACCCCCTGTATCTGGCGGCCCAGGTGGATCGGCTGAACGGGGAGTTGGGCAAGTACAACAACTCTATCACGCTGTTTATGACGGCGTATGGGGAGTATCGCAACTGGTACAACCGCACCCACGAGAGCGTGGGCGCAAGCGTGAAATACTGGTAAGGAGGGGCGGCAATGCAGTTTCCCACACTGACAGAACAGGGGCAGAGCCGGGAGATGATCTCGACCTTTGCAGGCTATGACCACAACAGGAGCATTGCGGCCAATGCCTTTTATGACATGAAGAATATGTCCTCGGACGGCTATCCGCTGCTGCAGAGCCGCGCAAGGCGCGGCGTGGTACGGCAGATGGAGACGCCCCAGGGGATTTTGGCCAAGGACGCTATGGCGTGGGCGGACGGCGGGAAGCTCTACTACAACGGGGCAGAGATTGTGGGCCTGACGCTGACGGAGGGCGAAAAGCAGCTGGTGAGCATGGGCGCGTACCTGCTGATCTGGCCGGATAAGAAGTATCTGAACACAAAAGACCTGACGGACTTCGGCAGTCTGGAAGCGAGCTACGAGAGCAGCGGCACGGTGACGTATCTTCTGTGCGGCGCGGACGGCAGCCCCCTGAGCAAGGTGTCCGCCACCAAGCCGGAGGAGCCCAAGGGCGGCGAATACTGGATCGACACCACGCAGACGCCCCACAGCCTGATGATGTGGAGCGAGAGCAGCGAGATGTGGATCGGCGTGGCGACGGTGTACACCAAGATCCAGGCGGTGGGCATCGGCAAGCCCTTCCAGGAGGGGGACGGCGTGGAGATCAGCGGCGCGGCCTATGGCGGCGACAGCGACGTGGTGCAGGCCCAATTTGAGGAGCTGAACGGCACGAAGATCATCTATGCCAAGGATGAGGACTATATCGTGGTGGTGGGCCTGATCGACCTGACCTATGAGCAGACGGAGGGCACCGTGACGGTAAAGCGGGCGGTGCCGGACATGGACTATGTGTGCGAGGCCCAGAACCGTATCTGGGGCTGCAAGTACGGCATGGTGGACGGCAAGGCCGTGAACGAGCTGTACTGCTGCAAGCTGGGCGACTTCCGCAACTGGCGGGTATACGCCGGTATCTCCACGGACGCCTGGGCCGCTTCTGTGGGTTCAGATGGGGCGTGGACGGGGTGCGCCAACTACCTGGGCTATCCTACGTTCTTCAAGGAGAATGTGATCCACCGGGTGGCCATCAGCGCCGTGGGCGCCCACCAGGTGACGGAGACGGTGGGCCGGGGTGTGCAGAGAGGCAGCTTCCGCAGCCTGTGCGTGGTGAACGAGGTGCTGTTCTACAAGTCCCGGACGGACGTGTGCGCCTATGACGGGAGCTTCCCCACCTCGATGGGAGCGGCACTGGGCGAGGAGCGGTATTCCGGGGCCGTGGGCGGCAGCTTCAACGGGAAGTACTACCTGTCCATGAAGGACAGCGGCGGGGCATGGCACCTGTTCTGCTACGACGCGGGGAAGGGCATGTGGCACCGGGAGGACAACACCCACGCCATGTGCTTTGCCGCCATGAACGACGACCTCTACTACATCGACGCGGACACGAAGAAGCTCATGTGTGTGCTGGGGACTCAGGGAACGCCGGAGACGGATCTGGAGTGGATGGCGGAGAGCGGCGTGATCGGGTATGAGTACCCGGACAAGAAGTATCTGAGCCGGTACAACATCCGGCTGCAGGTCGAGAACGGCGGAGAGCTGCGGCTCTACTGCCAGTATGATTCAGATGGCAGGTGGGAGCATGCCGGGACGGTGCGCCGGAGAGGGACGGGGACGTTTACGGTGCCGGTGATCCCCCGGCGGTGCGACCACATGAAGCTGCGGTTGGAGGGCAAGGGTGTTGTGCGGGTGTTCTCCATTGCCAAGATTCTGGAGCTGGGGAGTGATGTCGGATGGTAGTGATTCCCTCTCCACCCATGCTGCAGGGGGACAAGGCCCAGCAGCTACAGGACGTGCGGCGGTATCTCTACCGGCTGGTGGACACGCTGAACAGCAGCCTGAACAACCTGACGGCGGAGAATTTTTCCCAGGAGACGGCGGCGGCCCTGGGCGGGGCCACCCGGGAGGAGATGCAGCAGACCCAGGCGGATTTGAAATCCCTCATCATCAAGAACGCCAACGAAGTGCGCCAGACCATCGAGAAGGTGGAGCAGACGCTGCGGAGCGAATATGTGGCCATTTCGGACTTCGGCACCTTCCAGGAGAACATGGAGAACACCATCACGGCCACAGCGGCGGGACTGGAGCAGGAGATCAGCACACGCAGCGAGATCGTGAACAACTTCATTGCTGCCACCAATGGCTACATCCGCCAGGGCGTGGTGGGCTATGAGGGGCTGACGCCCATTATCGGTATCGCCATCGGCCAGGACATTCAGGTGACCGGCGTGAAGGAGACGGTAGGCGGCAAGGAGTACGAGGAGATCGACCGGAGCCAGAATATGAGCATCTGGACGACGAAGAAGCTGTCCTTCTACGTGAACGGCGGCGAGGTGGCGTATTTCGCCAACGATGCGCTGTATGTGACAGGCATCCACACGGGGACGGTGACGTTTCCCAACTGGGTGATAGACGACGGCAACGGGCTTTCGTTCCGTTGGACAGGAGGTAATTCATGAGCAGCTACAGCTGGGGAAGCGGGCCGACACTTACGGTCAACATCTCCGATAACATCTACCGCGTAAGTTCGGGCAGCACGTCATATTCCGGTTATGTGACGGTGTCACTGGGCGGATGCAGCGGCGGCAGTTACTTCGGCTATTATATCGACGTGACGGTAAACGGGACGAAGAAGCGGCTGAAGGAGAATTCGCCGGATCGCTGGAACAGCGGCGCGTACAGCGCCAGTTTCTATGTGGCCAGCAGTACCACCGCCAGCAGCGTCAGCATTTCCATTACCCTGGGCACCAACGCGCCCCGCGGCGGCAAGACGCTGACGTATACCACCAGCATCGGTTCCTATTCCAGCGGCAGCAGCGGCGGAGGCGGCACCACAGGGCCTACGGCGGGAGCGTCTACCCCGACACTGAGCAAGAACGGGGCAAAGCTGGGGGAGAAGGTGACCATCTATACCAACCGGGGCGACAGCCGCTATACCCACAAGGTGACGTACACGGTGGGCGGGGAGACCGGCACCATCGCCACTGGGGTGGGGGCCAGCTGCGAGTGGACGCCGCCCACCAGCCTGATCGACAAGGTGACCACCAGCGGCGCGGCCTGCACCATCACCTGCATCACCTACTACGGCAGCACAAACAAGGGAACGGCCATGGCGCGGCTGACGCTGTATCCTCCGGATGGGGCGGCCCCCACGGTGACGGATGGGTGGATCAGCGCAGAGCGGGACAACAGCCTGATTCCCGGCATCAATGCCTGGGTGGTGGGATATTCCAAGGTGAAGATCACCTTTGACCCCAGCAAGGCCAGCGGGAACTTCAATGCCACCATTGTGGGCTTCTCGGTGCAGTACGAGGGGGAGACAGTGGCGGCGGTGGACAACACCGCTACCACAAAGGCGCTGACCGGCACGGCGGCCACGGTGCGGTGCATGGTGACGGACAGCCGGGGCAACACCACCACGGAGACGGTGGAGGTGGAGGCGCTGGCCTATGCGCCGCCTACCATCACGGAGGCCAGCGTCTACCGCTGCGACGACGCGCTGCTGGTGGCGGATGACGGCGTACATATCGCGGCCAGGGCCACGGCGGGCTGCACCGGGCTGAACGGGGAGAACACCGTGACGCTGACGGCGGCCTATAAGGCGTTGAACGCGGCGGACTACGGTGCGGAGGTGGCGCTGCAAAGCGGCGTGACGGGCATGGTGACGGGGAGCGCCGACATCTCCACCATGCAGAGCTACACGGTGCGCCTGACGGCCACGGACAAGGTGGGCAACAGCGTCACGTATACCAGGGCGGTGCCCACCAAGTCGGTGACATTCCACCTGAAAGGTGGCGGCAAGGGCGCGTCCTTCGGCAGCTACGCGCAGACGGACTGCCTGCACTGCGAGTGGGACGCGGAGTTTGCCGGGGATGTGAGCATCGCCGGGGCGCTGAAAGTGGGCGACAAGGCGCTGGCGGACATCATCAAGAGCGTGGTGACGCCGCTGCTGCCCAGTGTGCTGACCATTGACGCCATCTATCCGGTGGGCAGTATCTACATGTCCGTGACGGAGAACGCGAACCCGGAGACGCTGTTTCCGGGGACGTACTGGGAGCGGATCGCGGGAAAATTCCTGCTGGCCAGCAGCGAAGGCCTGTACGCAGTGGGAGCCACGGGTGGCGAAGCTTCCGTGATACTGACCGCCAGCCAGATGCCCAGCCACACCCACGGCGGCAGCATCGAGTCCGGCGGTGAACATAGCCACAGCTTTTCCGGAAACCAGTCCGGCAACAGCAGCGGCAGCCAGACGGCAGAGGGCAAGGGCGCGTCCGACAGCCACTACACCTTCTACACCAGCACAGACGGCAGCCACAGCCACAGCCTGAGCATCAGCGCGGCGGGCGGGGGAGGGAGCCACAACAACATGCCGCCGTATCTGGTGGTACACATGTGGAAACGTATCGCAGGGCCGGAGACAACATAAGGAGGAAACGACAGTATGGCATTTTCTTATAAAGATTATCAGGAGAGCGACCGGGTCAAGAAGCTGGCGGAGCGGCTTGCGCAGCTGGAGAGCCAGAAGCCGGGAGACTGGACAGGCGGACAGTATGGCCAGCAGATGCAGGAGGCGCTGGACGCCATCAGAAAGCGGAAGAAGTTCAGCTATGATCTGAACGGCGACGCGCTTTACCAGCAGTACAAGGACAAGTATGTGCAGCAGGGCAAGCAGGCCATGCAGGACACCATGGGCCAGGCGGCGGCGCTGACCGGCGGCTACGGCAGCACCTACGGCCAGGCGGTGGGACAGCAGCAGTACGATGCCTATTTGCAGAATCTGAACGATGTGGTGCCGGAGCTTTATCAGCTGGCACTGAGCCGGTATCAGATGGAGGGCGACGACCTCAAGACCCAGTACAGCCTGCTGGCGGATCAGTACCAGCAGGAATACGGCCAGTATCGGGACAAGGTCGGCGACTGGCAGACGGAGCGGAATTTCCTGTCGGGCCGGTATGATTCGGAACGGAATCTGGATTACGGTATGTGGGGCGACGCCAGAGACTTCGCCTACACCGACTACCGCAACGGCATTGCGGACGAGCAGTGGCGCAGACAGTATGAGGAATCCGTCCGGCAGTTCAACGAGCAGATGGCCCTTTCCCGTGAGCAATTTGCATGGCAGCAGGCACAGGCGCAGGCGGCTGCGGCGGCAAAGAGCAGCGGCGGAGGGAGTTCCGGCGGCGGCAAGAGCAGCGGGAAGCAGCAGGACGCGGAGAAATATACTTCGTCTACGGCGCTGCGGCTGGCTTCGGCGTCCAGCGCCTCGACGCAGGGACAGCTTATGGCGCTGGAGTCTATGTATGAAAATGGCAATATCACCAAAAAACAGTACAGTGATTTGGTATATGCGCTGAAAAACCCCGGTAAGTAAGGAGGACGGCCCATGGGTTGGCAGGATATTTACAAGAAGAAAATGCAGGCAGCGGGCCTTGAGAACGACATCCGCAGCACGGACGATGTGCAGGTTTTTTATAGAAAAGAACCGGAGCAGTACGGTGACTGGCGGGACAGCTTCATGAAGAAAATGGAGGATTCCGGCTTGTCCGGTGATATCCGGCTGGGGCAGACGCAGACTGCCGCCAGACAGACCGTGACAGCACCGGCGACCACGACCACGGCAGCGAAAAAGCGGGAGAGACAGGTAGTCTCTCCCTACGGTACGTTTCTGGGCGGATTCTCCTTTGCGGGGGATCGGCAAAAATCCGAAAAGGAACTGGCGGACGAAAAGGCGCAGCAGGAGTTGTCTGAGCAGGAGTACCAGCGGCTTTTGGGGCTGGAACTGGACAAGTACCGCACCGAGGTGGAAAAGGCCGGAAAAAAGGCGCAGGAGGAGAAAGCGCCCTATAACATCCATGCTTTCGGCGGCTATGACGCCAACCGGACGACGGAGGCGGAGCGGCAGTATGCCGCCATGAAGGCCGATCTGAACAAGGCGGAGAGCCTGCAATACGACGTGAAGGGCAGCGAGGCGCTGGACAAGCTGACGGAGGAGCAGACTGCCGCGCTGGAGGTGCTGGCAAGCACAGAGGGTGTTCCGGCCGCCGCGGCGCAGGCTGACTATGACCGAAAGGTTGCTGCGCGGGAGACACTGTTGGCGTCCGGTCTCTCGGAGGACGAGCTTTCCCAGCTGGTGAACTATCAGCGCAATATTCCCAAGCGGGAGAAGAATGCGGAGCGGTACGCCAAGGTACAGGAGATGGCGCGGAATGAGGGCGAGAAGTCGCCTATTGGCGGCACGTTGCTGTCCGTCCCTGCCAACCTTCTGAGCGGCATTGGCACGGTATACACGGCGGTGGAAAAGCTTCGGAATCCCGATACCCCGGCGGACTACCATTCCCCGGCCATGCTGCCCTATGCCTACGCCAGCGGTGTGCGGGGCGAGGTGACGAAAAACCTCCAGTATGACCACGGCGATGTGGCCGCGTTTGCATATGGTGTGGGTACGTCCATGCTGGACAGCGCGGCCACGGCGGCACTGGCGGCGCTGGGCGTTCCGCCTGCTGCCGCTTCGGCCACGCTGGGCGGCGTGGCGGCCACCGACGCGATGGTGGCGGCAAAGGATCGCGGACTGGACGACAGCCACGCCATTGTCACCGGTGTGGCGGCGGGCGTGATGGAAAGCTTCTTTGAGAAGGTAAGTCTGGAAAGCCTGATCCACATGAAGCTGCCCACGGGCACGTCAAAGCAGAAGCTGGCCGGAATGCTGAAAAATGCCGCCATTCAGGGCGGTATCGAGGGCAGCGAGGAGATGTTCACCGACCTTGCCAATTTGTGGTGGGATAAGGTGATCAACGGTGACATGGCCGACGTGGAGCAGCGGATCAATGCCTACATGGCAGGCGGCATGAGCCATCAGGAAGCACAGCAGAAGGTCGTGGGCGAGACGATCAAGGACATTGCGCTGGACTTCGGCGCCGGTGCGCTGGCCGGTGGCATTATGGGCGGCGGCAACATGGCGGTACAGACCGCCGTGCAGCACAGCAATGAGCTGACAGCGGAGCGGTATCGCCAGTTCTTGCAGGAGGCCGGGGTGCAGCTGGATGACCAGCAAAGCGCGGAGGACACGGCCTTGACAGAGGCTTCCGACAAGTACGGGGCGCAGGCGGAGGTGTTCCGCAGCACCTATGCCGAGGGGCAGGACGTGGCGCTGTATGATTCGGCGTACCGGATCGCCTATGAGTACGGCAAGGCGGGAGCCAAGGAAGAGGCCGTGATGCAGCAGGAGGATCTGAGCTATCTCAGCGAGACCCAGCGGAAGATCGCCTATATCGCAGGCCGGGAGGCTGCGGCGTGGCAGAACGGGCTGGGCGAGAACGGCGGCAAGGCGTGGGCCGAGGTGCAGAACGCCGACGTGGAGAGCAAGGGCAAGCTGCAAGCGGGTTTTACCGTTCTCTATCAGGCGGGCCTGCGGCGGGAATCTGCTGCCAACGTGAAGAGCGAGGCGGCCAGCGCACTGCCCCAGAGCGTGCAGACGGCGGCCTATGAGGCGGGCCTTTCCGACGCGGCGGCCAGTCTTGCCCGTGAAAAGGCGGGGCTGGATTTCGTGAGCAGCGCAGGCAGCGAAAGCGGCCTTGTGGACAACGAACACGCCCGGAAGATGGCCAAGGATCAGGCCGGTACGGCGGCGCTGCTGAACACGCTGGGCAAGAATCTGGGCGTGCGTATCGAGATGGTGGACACGATCTCCGGCGGCAAGGCCAACGGCGTGTACATTTCCAGCCGCAACCTCATTCAGATCGCCGCTGACGCGGACAACGCTTTCGGCTTTGTGGCGGCCCACGAGGTGACGCACCGCATGCAGGAGCTGGCGCCGGAGGAGTATCGCGCCTACCGTGACCATGCCATGAGTTACCGCGCACGGGAATCCGGCGAGGAGGGCGCGGCGGCGTATGTGGTGGCGTATATGGCCAAGGCCGAGGAAGCGGGCGTGAAGCTGACGCAGGAGGAGGCCATGGACGAGATCGCCGCCGACTTCACCTGCGACATGATGGAAAACGGCAATCTATTTGAGGACTTCGCCAAGGAGAACCGCAGCGGGGCCCGAAAGCTGCTGGACGCCCTGAAAGCCTTTATCGCAAAGGTGAAGTCTCTGTTCCGCAGCAAGACGGCGCAGGACAGGGCCGCACAGGATGCCTACGGCAAGAGCATGGCCGAACTGGAACAGTGTGTAGCGCTGTGGCAGAAAGCCTATGACGCGGCGGGAAAACAAGCCCAGAAAGCAAAAACCGCCGCCCGCGAGGGCGACGGTGAGGGACGGTATCAGATCAGGAACATCGACGGACGGCTTATGACCGTTATCGACACCCAGAATGATACGCGGGACTTTAAGGCAGCAGAGGCATATTTGAAAACGCTGGTAAACACAGACCATCCGTTTTCCACGATTCTGATGGACGCGCAGCCTGTATATGTCGGCAAGGATTTGCCGGGAGAATATCGCAGTTCGGAATATACAAAAAGTATGCTCTCGAAATTGCGTGATGTGAAAATGCAGGCGGCCACTAATCTGGACGAGATGCTATTGCTGGCCGAAAACGGTGAGTGGCGGGAAAATGTAAAGCCGAAGCATGCCAAGGACGCACGGAACGGCTGGTATCGGTATGATACAGAATTTGCTATTCCAATCCTGAACGCAAAAAAAGCCGTAGACCACTATACAGTCTACGGCGGAACGCTGCTGATCCGCAATGATGCGGATGGGAAATCTTATCTATATGATTTGCTGGATGTGCAAAAAAAGAAGGTAATCAGCGCAGCCTCCTTCTCTGCGGAAACGCATTCGGAGGTATTACCGCCAAAACCTTCTACTGATAGTATATCCACTTCCGATGAAAAAGTCAACGGGAAGTTTTCCCTGAAAGCCTATTCGGATGTTGAGAAAAAGCAGCATGTCAAGGACGCAAAAGCATTTTTCGGCAGAACATACAAGTGGGCTGAGACGGGGTACATCACCACAGACGGTGCGCGGCTGGACTTCTCCGGAAAACACGAGGGCGGCCCCGGCGGCTACCGCACCGTGGATCACCGCGACATTCGTGACGCGCTGGGCGACGACTACGGCGGGGACGATTACAGCGGCGCAATGGTGCAGTTCATGGGCGAGGGCAATATCCGTATCAGCCCGGAAAGCGGCGGTATCAACCTGTCTGTTATGCCCACAAAGGCACAGATGGACACTCTGTCCGATTTCATCAGCAAGGAACGCGGCGAGGTCGTTCTTGATCTGGACGATACGAATGGCGTCACCCTGTCCAGCACGGAATATCCCAGAGGTACCCACAGCAGCAAGGTGCTGAACGATATCAAGGCTTTCTTTGAGACGGGCGCTGTGCCGCAGGTGTCGGAGCTGGGCAGGTTCCGGTATCAGCTGAAGAATTTCAGCGAACAGGCGGTTTCTACGGCGCTGTACGATGCGTTGAGCGAAAAGGCCACCCGCCAGAACCAGCTGATCCCCGTCAGCGTTATGCCGCGCTATATCAGTGAGAAACTGGGAATCGGTGGCGACATTTATATCCAGCGTGACCACGCCTATGAAAACATGGTCAGCAAGGAGCAGGCCATTCAGGATGGCCGCCCGACGCAGCGCAAGGGCGAGAATGTCCATTTCCATGATTTGGGTGTGGAGAAAATGACGCGGGCCATTATGAGCATCAACGAGCCGACCATGACCATTTCCACAAAGACAAAAGACGGAAATCCGGCGGTCATTATGATGCTGCCGGAATATGGAAACAACAATGCACCGCTGTATGCCGTGCTGAGTTTCTATTCCCGAAAAACGATCTCCCCCGAAAACCGAGAAACACGGCCGCACGTTGTCCTGACCATCGCGGAGCGGAATTTCTTTGAAGATGGCGGGCGCGTTGGCTGGGCTGAACTGATTCGTAACGCTGTCAAGGAAGGCCGTGTGCTGGATTTCAACAAAAAAGAGAGAAGCAGCCTGTCAGAGGTAGCCCAGTCAGCAGGACTGGGGGACATAACAGATGCATCCCTCAAGAAGAATTTAGCACAGTTCCAGAATGAAGTCAAGCAATTCAGAGAAAGTAACAATATTCGCTATCAGCTGAAATCCGCCACGGAGCTGGAGCGCGAGGTGAAGGAGCTGACCAAATACGCCGCATACCGGCAGCGCGGCACAACTGACCGGGAAATCCTGCTGTCGGCGGCGGAGGGGTCTGCCAAGACCGAATGGGAGCGCAAGCGCCTTGCCGAGTACCGGGACGCGGTGGGACGGCTGGAGGGCTATGAAGCCCGCCTGTCGGCCAACCGGGCGGAACTAACGGGACTTTCCCTCGCTGATGGGAAGAAAAACGCCAAGCGGATTTCGTATCTGAAGGACGAGATCACCAAGGACACCAACCGCGTGGCCATTGTGGAAAACAAGCTGAAAGACCTTGAAGGCAACCGCAGCCTGCAAGAGCTGCTGGGGCGGGAACGGGCCATGCTCCAGCAGCAGGAGCGCACCTATCTGGGCAAGGTGGAGGAGCTTCTGGGCGGGTATCGCGGTCTGTACGGCACGATGCGCAAGGGCGAAAAGGCGGCGCGGGATATTCAGCTGCCCAAGAAGAGCGGCGAGGACGAAAAAATCTCTCAGACGGTGCGGACGGTACTGGAGGCCAAGGCCACGCCGGAGGAGATGGTGCCGGATATCGAGACGCTGGCGCTGGAGGGCAAGTACTCCTATGAGGTGTATTCCGACAAGGCGGCCATTGCCGACGCTGACGGCGAGATCAAGCGCGTGGGCTGGGCGCAGGCGCTGACTGACTGGAAGTCGGCCATGAAAGCCGGCAACGTGTCCAAGAAGAACACGGCCATGGGCTGGGCGCTCTATAACAACGCGGCCAACAGCGGCGACACGGAGACGGCGCTGGACGTGCTTTCCGACATGGTGCAGCACCAGCGGAGCGCGGCGCAGGCTTTGCAGGCCACCCGGATTCTGAAGCAGGTGTCGCCGGAGACGCAGCTTTATCAGGCACAGCGCAGCATTGCGAACCTGCAAACACAGCTGAACGAGGAATACGGCGACGACAAGGCCCCGAAGCTGAAGATCGACCAGACGCTGGCGGAGCAGTTCATGAAAGCCGCCGATCAGGCGGAGCGGGACGCGGTGCTGGCAAACATCTACCGGGATATCGGCAAGCAGATGCCCTCCCGCTTCAAGGATAAGTGGAACGCATGGCGGTATCTGGCCATGCTGGGCAATGTCCGCACCCATGTACGGAACGTGGTGGGCAACGCCGGATTTGTTCCGGTGGTGGCAGCCAAGAACGTGGTGGCGACGGGCATTGAAAAGGCGGTATACCGACTGTCCGGCGGGAAGATGGAACGCAGCAAGGAATTTGTGACCGGCAAGGGCGGCAAGGCGCTGCTGCAAGCGGCGGCGCAGGATTACGCCAAGGTGGCGGACGTGGCCATGGGCGGCGGCAAGTACAGTGATTTTGCCAACGCCAACAAGTATATTGAAGAGGGGCGGGTGATCTTCCAAAGCAAAAAACCGGTGCTGAAACAGGTCGCCAAGCCCCTTGAGGCGGCGCGGAAGGCCAACAGCAGGGCGCTGGACAAGGAGGACGCATGGTTCTCCAAGCCCCACTATGCCTACGCCATGGCCCAGTACTGCAAGGCCAACGGCATCACGGCGGAGATGATCGCCAAGGGCGGCGACAAGGTGGTAAAGGCACGGGAATACGCCATCAAGGAAGCGCAGAAAGCTACCTATCGGGACACCAATGCCTTTTCGCAGGCTATCAGCGAACTGGGCCGCATGGGCCGGAACAGCAAGAACGGCGCGAAGCGGACGATCGCCACGGTGATGGAGGGTATTCTGCCGTTCCGCAAGACACCGGCCAACATTCTGGCGCGGGGCGTGGAGTACAGCCCCATCGGACTGCTGAACGGCTTCAAGCAGGCCATTTTCGATGTGCAGAAGGGTACGAAAACGGCGGCGGAAGCCATTGACGCCATTTCGGCGGGCCTGACGGGTACGGGATTGCTGGCGCTGGGGCTCTTCTGTGCGGCACAGGGCCTTGTACGAGGTCACGGCGACGATGACGACAAGAAAAACGACTTCATGGAGCTGGCGGGGCATCAGGCGTATGCGCTGGAGCTGCCCAACGGCACCAGCGTGACGCTGGACTGGCTGGCGCCGGAGTGTTTGCCGTTCTTTGTGGGCGTGAACCTGTGGGAACTGACGGACGGAAATCCGGAACTGACCACGATGGCGGACTGGCTGAGCGCTTTGAAAATGATATCGGAGCCAATGCTGACCATGAGCTGCCTGCAAAGCTTAAATGATGTGTTCGATTCGGTGGGGTACGCCAAAAGCAATGATGTTGATCCGATTGTTGCGGCAGTCGCGACCGCTGCAACAAATTATGTGACGCAGGGACTGCCGACGATTTTGGGGCAACTGGAGCGCACGGGCGAGGGGCTGCGGTACACCACGTTCACCAGCAAGAACTCCAAGCTGACCAACAACGTGCAGTATGCGCTGGGACGGGCCAGCGCCAAGATCCCCATCTGGGATTACAGCCAGATCCCCTATATCGACGCATGGGGCCGGACGGAGAGTACGGGCGACGTGGGGACGCGGGCCTTCAACAACTTCCTGAACCCGGCGTACACCTCCACTGTGGACATGAGCGCGATGGAGGAAGAACTGCTGCGGCTTTATGAGGTCACGGGGGAGAATGTATTCCCCTCGCGGGCAAAAAAATACTTCAATGCAGACAATCAGGAGATCAACCTGACAGGTGAGCAATATGTGACATACGCCCAGAAGAAGGGCGGCGAGGCGTACAAGTGGCTGACGGAGCTGACGCAGAGCGCGGCCTACCGCAATATGAGCAATGAGGAGAAGGTGGAGTGCATCGACTACATCTATAAGGCGGCCAACGAGGTGGCAAAGGCCGAAGTGGTCAGCAGCTACGAGCCGACCAAGTGGGTGAAGGAGGCCATGAGCGGCGCGGGTGTTGCGAATACGGCGATTGCCAAGACGGCAATGAGCGGCATGACCGGCGAGGACTACAACGGTGACGGAAAAAGCGACGCTTATTCCAAGATCGACAAGCAGCTGGCATACATCAACGGGCTGAACCTCACCGCTGCACAGAAGCGGGCGATGGTCCCGTCAAGATTTATGCGCAAAATTGTTTGCAGACTCCGGCAGACCTGAAGTCAGCCGGCAATAGAGGCGTCGTCCATGACCGCCTCCAAGTGCTTCATATTCATG
>URKW01000014.1 GCA_900548615.1 uncultured Eubacteriales bacterium
AGCATGAATGCATCGTCAATGCAATTGTTTTTCCAGGTGAAGCGAATTCCGTATGCTCATTTTATGTAATTTTAAAATGAAACAAAGAACATTGTTATAGGATAGCGTGAGCTGTGCCAAAGGATATCGATTTCTATGCACAAATCCTATCTCGCGCTAAAAATACAATAGGAGGATCAGATTATGATTCAATACATCTCATATGCGGATTTGAATGAATTCTACAGCATCAAGGAGGTTTGCCGTCTGCTGGAAATGGACAAGGAGAATCTGAGAAAAAGCTGCGAAAAGTATGGTGTCAGGCCTAGTCGTAATGAAATGGGTGACTGGGGGTTAACCTGTCACGACCTACGCCGACTGCACAACTTCTTGTACAAAGAGGAAAAGAGCATGGCTACGAGAAGGGACGACGATCCGTGGGCGTAATTGAACTCCTCACCGTAGCCGAGACCGCAGCCCTGCTGAAGACCACGAAGCAGCAGGTACGGAAGATGATTGCCCAACAATTGATTCCGGCGCTGAAAATAGGGCGTGAATGGAGGATCAGTAGGCAGTATCTCGAAGATTTTTTGCGAAACAATATGATTTAATATTTTTCTGCCAACGACACTCCCTGTCCACCTCCTCTGCTACCGTGCTTTGTAGTGTGCCTCTCAAACACATTATACAGGAAAACGGGAAATTTTGCGGCCTCCGTTTTCATTCCTATTTGTGCCGGTGCCGCACCGGCATGGTAATTTTTATGGAAACCTTGAGACTGATCGGATTTATTGTCTATTGTCTCGCGGGCTACTGGGCGGTCAACCGCACCATCTACGCCAATTATGTCCTGTACGGCGATCTGGCCACCATCTTCATGCGCAAGGTGATCGTAGGTATGCTGGCCGGACCGGTGTGCATCCCGCTTGCCATTATCAAGACGGTGGCGGGGAAAAAGGGCGGGGATGAGTAGATTTCCGATTCTCCCCACCCCTCCAAATATATACTATATTGATGAAGGCCTCCGGGTAATTCCCGGGGGCCTATTTCTATATCTTGGAGGAATTTCGCTATGACCACACCGATTCGCACCTGCTCCCACTGCGGCTGTACCGCCGACAACCTGATCGAGTTCCATGACCGCCTGCTTTGCCCGGACTGTCTGGAGGAAATGACCGAGGTCTGCGTCGACTGCGGCACCCGGTTCTGGCAGCGTGAATGCCTGACCAACGACCGCGGAGACCCGATCTGCCCCGACTGCTGTGACCGCAATTACACCCGCTGCACCCGCTGCGGCAGCCTTATTTCCCTTGATAGCTGCTGGTATCCTTACGACAACGATGATCCCTATTGCAGCGACTGCTGCTCCGACATCGAGAACAGTCCCATTCATGACTACTATTTCAAACCCCGTCCCATCTTCTACGGCACCGGGCCCCGCTTTTTCGGCGTGGAGCTGGAGATCGACGGTGCCGGTGAGGACAACGAGAACGCCTTGGCGCTGCTGAACATCGTCAACCGAAAGCACTCCTTTGCCTATTGCAAGCACGATGGCAGTCTGGACGACGGCTTTGAGATCGTCACGCATCCCTTGTCGCTGGAGTATCAGCTCCATGAAATGCCGTGGGATGAGGTACTGCACGAGGCCGTCAGTATGGGGTATCTCTCACATCAGGCAGGCACCTGCGGTCTGCATGTTCACGTGTCCCGCAAAGCCTTCGGGGATACCTATGATGCCCAGGACAGCGCCATTGCGCGTGTGCTGTTCTTTGTGGAGTGTCACTGGCGGGAGCTGCTGCGGTTTTCTCGCCGGACGCAGCGCCAGATGAATCAGTGGGCGGCTCGCTATGGCTATCGCGACCAGCCCCATGAGATGCTGGAGCATGTCAAAAAGGGCTCCGGGAGCCGGTACACCTGCGTGAACCTGACCAACTGCGATACCATCGAGTTCCGCATGTTCCGGGGTACACTGAAATTCAATACGCTTCTTGCCACGTTGCAGATGGTGGATCATATCTGCGACGTGGCAATTTATCTGTCCGATGATGAGCTGCGGGATCTCTCTTGGAGCAGTTTCGTCAGCGGCATCAAGGAGCCGGAGTTGATTCAATACCTGAAAGAACGGAACCTTTACATCAATAAGCCGATTGCGGCGGAAGGAGAAATTTAATGTGTTGCTTATTTGGTGTTTATGATTACAAGGGTGGCCTGACTGCCGTGCAGAAGCGTCGTCTAGTCTCCGCACTGGCCACCGCCAGCGAGGCACGGGGTACGGACGCCACTGGTGTTGCTTACAACTCAGACGGCCATCTGGCGGTGTATAAACGTCCGTGGCCTGCCCACCTGATGCGCTTCCGCCTGCCGGAGAACGTCCGCTGCGTCATGGGTCACACGCGTATGACCACGCAAGGCGACGAGAAGCAGAACTGCAATAACCACCCGTTTATAGGCACAGCGGGCATTCCCTTTGCTCTCGCTCATAATGGCATTTTGTATAACGACAAGGAACTGCGGCAGGAGAGAAAATTACCCGATACCAACATTGAGACGGATTCCTACATCGCCGTGCAACTACTGGAGCAGCAGGGTAAACTGAACTTCTCCGCCATCCGCACCGCAGCAGAAGCCTTGGAAGGCACTTTGACGCTGACGATCTTGGATAAACGGGATAACCTCTATATCGTTAGGGGCAACAACCCCTTGACCTTATACCACTTCCCGCGGCTGGGTCTATACGCCTATGCCAGCACAGAAGCGATCCTGAAGAAGGGCCTCAAGAAGGGGTTGCCCCGCGCAGATCGCCCGGTGGAGGTGGTGATGAAAGAGGGGGATATCCTGCGCATCGACCGGCATGGCCGCTATACCGTGGAGCAGTTTGATACTCGCAATCTGTGGAATGGCGCAACGTCCTTCCATTGGCCGCATTGGGACGCATACGGCGGTGACGCAGAGTATGTCCGTGATCTGAAATCGATTGCCCCGGCCTATGGGTACGACCCCCGTGACATCGACGCCTTTCTGCACTACGGCATGTGCCCGGAGGAGATCGAGGAACTGATGTGCTGTGGGGAGATGTGAAACATGAGAATTATTATGGTAGAACCGGAAAGGAGTCCCTATGAAATGGAACTGGAAGATAGCCTTGGAGCTATGCAGCGTTGTGTTGGCGGTACTATTGAAGCTGTCTACGAGCCAGGAGGACGAGACGCAGCCCTGATCTGTAATGATGAGGGCAAGCTGCTGGGCCTACCGCTGAACCGCGCCCTGCGGGATGAGGAGGGAGAAATTTACGATGTTGTCGCGGGCACATTCTTTATCTGCGGTGCCCCGCCGGACAGCGAGAGCTTTACTTCCCTGACAGACGAGCAGGTGGACTACTGGCTGAAGCGCTTTGCCAAGCCGGAGTTCTTTGTTCGGGTAAATGGCAAGATAATCTGTGTACCGGTGGAGGAACCTGGTATATAAAAAGGAGACAGGCGAGGAATGCTGTGCAGCACTCTTCACCTGTCTTGTTCTTCTCACAGGGTATATAGAACACACGGAAATAACCAAACACCTGCCAATACTACCGTACTCTCAGGAAACGATGTCCGTGTTCGGCCAGCCTTGCTTACTGCGTAATCCGTCTGGCCGACAGGCCCCTATGCTTACCTCACACGGTCATCCTTTCCCGAGGGGGTTGTTTGTTAGTTCTTTCTTATAGCAAACCCCCCTTGGAAAATCATTTACCATCAGACGCAATCAGCCCATAGTTTTCAAAGTACGCTCGCAGCAGCACGGCAGTGCAGCGGCGGGCCACCATGTCGATGGCTTTCATCTGGATCTTTTCAACCACCACCTGATTGGCCTTGTAAAATCCGTCTGGGTCGCCCTGTGCCATCAGTTTACAGGAAGATTCAGCGTTTATGATACTGCTGATCGTTGGGTTAATACTGTCTGAGCCTTCCCTTGAGGCCAGAATGCCATCGACCTGCTCCCATGTGACAGCTTTCATAATACGTTTTAAGACAGGAGCAGGAATACTCGGTATAGCAGTTGCTGCCTGGTGCTTCTTGCTCGTCTCTTTTTTCTTGTCAAGACATAAGAACGTGAGACGGTCTGAGATGTTGTCATAAATGTACTCGAAAATGCCTGGCAGCTCCAGTTTGTCGGAATACATATAATCATCAGAAAGCCGCATGGCGATCAAGGTGTCCGTTATGTCTGAATAGGTAAAAAACTTCGACAAAAACAATTCTTCTGCTTTTTCATCAATCTGGACGGGTACGTTGTCAACAAGACCGCTCTTGTACAGGGTATTTATAATATCGTGTCTCTTCTTACGACTCTTGGTATCATTGTTGTAGCAATCAGGCTTGACGAGGGAGCGGAAGCATGTCAGGACGGAGATGATCTTGCTTGCTTTGGCGTCACTGAATTGTTCCTTGATTCTACTGTCAAGTACACTGGGCGCATAGATGGCATCTGGCAGCAGAGAGAGAAGTGCGGCTTGCTCTTCTGCCGACAGGCCGGTCAATGCGGCCAGCCGGTCAGCAAGCTTGTTGAGTCTGCATACGGGAAAAGCAAAGGGGATCGCTTTCCCCCAAACTTTGGATGCCGGGGGTGTATTATCATCGTTCAGAAAGCTCAGGCCTATATCGAATGTGAGCCTTTCCTTTTTGCGCACGGGGTACGCTATGGGGTCATACATCCTATTCGTATAGAAGGCCAGAGATTTTGTAATTTCAGCTTTCATCCAGTTCAGGCCATCGAAGAAGTCTTTTTGCTGGTGAGGCGCGATTTCCTGAACAGGAGAAGGCTGAAAAAGTCTCTGCTTCGACGGGGTGTTGAGCTGCAAAAGCCGATTGAGCATATTTATCGTATATATTGCGGGTAAGGCGGGGTACATCATGCCGCTCTGTGATAAGAGCTTTAAATGTGCCTCGGGGCATGAGTACATGCTGCGTCTGGAACAAGGCACATCCCTCTGGTTCCAGTAATCCTTGACTGTTCCGAAGATACTTCTCAGGGTGGTTTTCATAGAGCTTTGCTTATCAGCGCTTAACTCCTCAACTGTGTCAGGAAGGGCGCTCCGTGATAGCTTCTTGGATAGCTGGGTATTGAAGTAACTGCTGAGGCAGCGGAAATACTCGTCTGCACGCTTCCTCTTCTTATTCAGATCTTTCTGTTCATCGGCATCATAAACGAGTTTAACTTCCGGCTTATAGGTGAGTGCCTTCGGATGTATGACGATCTCCGGCAGCGTGTAAATGAGATCTTGGGGGGATGCCTGCGAAGCGCATCCCTTTTGTGCCAACGCCAACATATAGCGCAAATAACGATCTCCCGGTGTATGCAGCTCCGCTTCTGCGTTCGGGATCAGGTTCCAGGCATGTTCGGCAGCATCAGCCACTTGCTGCCGTATCTCGGCTTTCTTTGGGGTCTTCGCATGAAAACCATTGTCTTTTCCGGGTTCGGGCTTCATTTTCCTGCACCTCCTATGCAAAATGACAGCTTTTTTCTGAATTTTTACGTTTTGAGGGCGATCTTCCAAAAACAGGTGATTTTGACGCAAAAAAACGCAAATAAATCATTATATTTGAAAAGTCTTGTATCCGCCGTTCCTGTAAGATTTGCTTATCCCGCAGATGCGGGAAATTCAAAATCAGGAAAGGAAGAATTTGTACCTTGAAAACTGAACATGCAGAAATCAAAATCTCAATCTCAGGCATGCACCGCCTGCGCTTCACCGCCGTTGAGAATTCGGCTACTTGTATCTTAGCCCCGGCGGATGCCAACGTCAAGCCCGACGAACGCATTGAGTTGATCACTAAGACGGACAAACCGGGCGCGAAAGCCTCGCGCAAGGCGCTTCGACTTCTGCTCGATTTTCCGAACCACCTTGCCGAACCCCAAGCGGGTGCCAAGCTGCTCTCATTGACATTGTTTGCGCAGGCATCTCCGCTGTATACGTCACTGTATACCGGGCCGTTACCCGGCATCCACCTGACCGGCGCGTTGAGCATTCCCGCCTCCATTGGCGACATCCTCCGTGCTGTGCAGGGGCCGGAGAAATGGTCGGGCGACGGCTGGCATCTAAGGCGGCCCTGGGTGCTTCGGGCCCGTTACCGGGTCGGCGCCGCAGGTCCCGATGCTGATGTCTACCAATACGTCGGCGGAAAGGTAGAATATTTTTACGGATATAAGCTGAAGTTCTGGGCTCCGTACGCCAGCTGCGCGCTGGTATTTGCACCGGAGCTGCCCGCGCCAGTCCGCCAGGCAATTCTGAAAACATCCCCTTTGATCCTGCCGATCTCGGCATCAGCCTTGGGGCAGCAGTTCGCGGTAAAGTTGACCGCAGATGACCTGACATATCGGTCTCCGAGTGACGTTCCGGTCCTCCGGGACGCTTCTCCGGTGGTTCGGCGTTTTATCCGATGGCTGGAAAAGGGCTACCACGCGCAGCGGTGGGTGGACGCGATCCGCGCCAACGGAGGTGGGCACAGCTGCTCGACGGCTCACGGCGAACGCGAGTTGTGGATCTCAGTGCTGGCTCTCATCACCCTGTTTCTCGACTGGGCGGCCCGCAAGGCGGAACTCCTAACAGAAGAGGAGACTGCGGTTCTCAAGAAACGGTTTGTAGACTGGTTGCACCCTGACGGGCCACAGTCGCCTGTTGACGGTGCCATCGACCTGACCCAACCGGCGGTGTTCTACGACTTCCTGCTGGACTATCTCCGAGGCAACGCTGCTCGCGTCGTTGAGGAGCCCGGCCATGCTGACACCGTAGCCCGGATTCATACGGTAAACAAGACCACACCCAGCCTGACGCTGCCCCGCGCCGCGACCTTCAAAGCTTACGCCGCAGGTGGCGAAGCACTGGCAGATGTTGACCTTCAGCGGCTGCTGATGGAGGCCGGTGTGCCCCTACGCACAGAAGGAAAAGATCTCTCATGGCGCTACGCATTCTATGCGCGTGGACGGGCCCCGCAGGGTCAGTCTGACAAGCTTCCTTGCCTGAGCCTGCCTCTTGCAGAGTTGCCGCATGAGGTGCTAGGCAAACTCGCAGAACTGTTCGGTGATCGGTTCGGCAGTATCCTCCCCACCACTGGGGAGAATATTGCCCCCGAAGCAAAGATCGGAGGTAAAATTTGATGGAAAATCCTGTAGTTGCAACGGTTCTGGCGGATACCGTACCCGCTGCTTCGGCTGATCGGGCGGTTCGGGTGGAGGATTTCACCCAGCTGTGTCCTCGCGCGGAGGGTGACCCCCAGCGGCTATATGGTCGGGTGACGAAAACACTTGATCATTACTTTTTCACAAGAGGTTTAACATATTTAGATGGTCAGAGAGACGCTCTGTCTGACATCATAAAAGAGGTGTTGGACGATAGCCGTCAGGGTGTATTTGCCGTCCCCCTCGTTCCTGGCGGCGGCAAATCGACGCTGCTGCGTGCTCTGCTGACAGTATTCGCAGAGGTGTTCCGCGGCATGTCGGATCCTATCGCCCAGCGGTTGGGTGGAATCGTCGTTGTGGTGGAAAAGACCGCCGAGGGGGACGAGCTGGAACAACTTTGCAATAACGGGCTCGAACCGGGGGAGCCGCCGGTCGCGCGGCTGCTCTCCGCTGTCAATGACTACAACCTGAAAAAAGGGCGCTGCCTGACCGGTGAAGCCCGCACTTACGCCGAATGCCCACGTCATGCTTGCCGGGAGGCGGCTAACTGCCCCCTCCTGCATACCATGGAGGGTTTGGGTGAAACCCCCATTCTGATCCTGCTTCATGCCCGCCTGGCCGAGCATCTGCCCGACCTAACGCCCTTCACCTCCTGGTGCCAGGCGGACGGCACCGAGCCTCGCCGCTCCCTGTTGCTTATCGACGAGACCCCGGAGCTGGTTCGTCAGGACGTGGTTTCCGCGCAGAGCCTCAACGAGGCGGAGGGAGAGCTGCTGGACATGCGCCCCAGCTACAGTCGCGAGGATCGCTATGCAAAGCAGCGAACGCTCGAAAGCTTCGTCCACACCCTGCGCATACCGTTTGACCGGCTGCAGCGCTGTGAATACGGCAAAACCCGGCGTTCCGCTGTGCTTACGGCCTCGGAGCTGGAACAGGCTGGCTTCAAGAACGACCAACTGACGGAGCTTATGACCCGGCTGGAGGACTATCAGGCGCAGCCCTCCTGCAAAGTCGGCAAGCTGGCATCAGCGCTGCTGACCGATAACGGGAAACTTTCCTGCTTCGGTAAAAACTTCGAGCTGGCCTCGCCATCCCTTCACACCATCCGGGCTGACACACCACTGCGGACATTTATCTTCAGCGGCACGGCGCAGCTCATCCCCCAGCTGACGGATAACCCAAACGTCACCCTGCTGGACACCAACTTTCAGGAGTCCTATGCCCGCCTGACCATCCATGTTCAGCGGGACAGCGTCCTCAAGACTTCCCGTACCGGCCTGCAAACAACAGGTGCGCTGGAAGCATTGGTTCTCTGGCTGCAAGTACTGTTACCAGAACTTGCCCAAACCCATGGGCGAGTCCTTCTGGTCTCATATAAGCGGATGGCGCGGCGGGTGTGGGAGCTGCTGGGTGAAGAATGTCAGCAGCTGGTATTCACCGCCGTCATCCCAGAAAGCGACGAGACCTGCCTGCCTTACTTCGGCGGCGTGGCCGGTAGCAACGCCTACCGCGACGCCACCGCGGTAGTCTGCCTTGGGCTCCCCAGGTTGGAGCCGGGAGACTATCTGCGCCGGGCACTGGCTATCGACCCGGATGGCTCTCACGCCGAGGAGCTGTCCCATGCCACCGAGGCGCTGGAACGGCAGCCTTGTGCCCTAAAGATGCAGGACATCCATCTGGCACACGAGTTGGTTCAAATGGTTTTCCGCTCCCGTCTTCGTTGTCATGGTGACAAAGCCCCCATAGAGTTGTGGCTCACCCAGCCGCCGGACGCCGTGTTGGCGCTGCTGCATGACTACTTCGGGGACTGCCGCTTTGAGAAGCACAATGCTCTCCCGGCGGAGTGCCACTCGAAGCTGCACACCAGCAAGCAGCGCAATGGTATCCAGACCAATGCGGCGCGGCTCTATGAGGCGCTGCTGGCTATCCCAGAAGGCTTGGAGACGACACCTGCTCAGCTTCGGGAGCAGTCCAGCCTGACGCGGGATCAGTACAAGGAGGCCATGCGCGCCGCCTCGGTGCGAGAGCTATTCCGTACTGGATTCACCACCTTCGGGTCTGGCAAAAACCAGAAGATCCGCCGGGTATCCAGTAAAAACGCCGCATAAAACATAACACTGCTGGAACATAGGACGAACAAACTGTCTTTGATAAAAAACTAGGAGGAAATATTATGAACGATACTATCACAAACTACAGCACCGTCACCAATTTCAATGAGCTGCCGCTGGCACTGACCGTGCTAGAGGCCGGGCAGGTGCTCCGGGTCGGGCGCAATGTGGCCTACGAACTCGTCCGCTCTGGCCAGCTTCGGAGTGTCCGGGTCGGAAAGAACATTAGAATCCCGCGGGACGCCCTGGCGGAATATCTAAATCTTGCAAGCTGATGTGAGGGGGGGGATCCCCCCTCACACTTTCACTTTACCATATCGTTAAAGGAGAATAAACATGGCAAATAGCAAGCGGGCCGCCCACGGCAGCGGCACGATCCGGAAGAAGACTGTCACAAGGAACGGTCAGGATTATACATATTGGGAGGCACGTATCACCACGGGCTACGATACCGGAACCGGCCGGCAGAAGCAGCGTTCTGTTACCGGCAAGACGCAAAAAGAGGTGCGTGAAAAATTACAAGCGCTGGCCGTAGAGGTCAACAGCGGCACCTATCAGGAGCCGTGTAGGATGACGCTGGGCGAGTGGCTGGACATCTGGGTGGAAAACTACCTGGGCGCCTGTAAGCCGCGCACAAAACAGATTTACGAAAGCGACATCCGGGTACATATCAAGCCCGCACTGGGTGCAGTCAGGATGGAAAACCTCCTGCCCCATACTGTGCAAACCTTCTATAACGCGCTGGCATCGGATAAGGCCGACAAGCCCGGCCTGTCGGCGAAGACCATCAAGAATATCCACGGCGTACTGCATCAAGCGCTGAAGCAGGCTGTACTCAATGGTTATATCCGAACCAACCCCTCCGACGCCTGTACCTTACCGCGAGGACAAAAAGCAGAGATCAAGCCTCTGGATGAGGACGATGTAGCCGCTTTTATCCGGGTCATTCAAGGACATCCCTTTGAAGATCTCTTCCTGACCACGCTGTTCCTGGGCTTGCGGGAGGGCGAGGCGTTGGGGCTGACCTGGGACTGTGTAGACCTGGACAACGGCGTTATCACCGTAAACAAGCAGCTCCAGCTCCATCAGGAAAAGGGCCTTGCGGCCTATGAGCTGGTTCCCACCAAGAATAGCCGCAGCCGCACATTGGTGGCGTCCCCTACGGTGGTCGCCCGCCTGCGCCACCGAAAAGTCGAGCAGACACAGCAGCGTCTCATGGCAGGCTGTGCCTGGGAGGACAGCAACCTGGTGTTCACCGATACGCTTGGGCATCACCTGACGAAGCCGACGGTCTACCGCCGCTATAAGAAAGCGGTTGCGGCGATTGGGAGGCCCGATGCCCGTTACCATGACCTACGGCACAGCTACGCCGTAGCCGCTATCAGCTCCGGCATCGATATCAAAACGGTACAGGGCAACCTCGGGCATGCCACCGCCGCCTTCACGTTGGATGTCTATGGTCATGTGACTGACCGCATGAAGCGTGAGAGTGCCGACAAGATGGAGGATTTCATTCGCCGTGTTTCGGGGGATTGACAATCACCGCAACTTCCCTGTTGCGCAGAGGGGTGGAATCGGGTATAATAGAAAAAACTGCGGAAGGAGGCAGACCATGCGGACACTGTATCACGGCAGCCGGGTAACGGTAGAACAGCCGGAAATACGCATTCAGAAGTTCCATAAGGACTTCTATTGGGGCTTCTACTGCACGGAATATGAGACGCAGGCCACCCGCTGGGCCACACGGTTCGGCAGCGGTATCGTGAATGTCTACCAGTTTGAAGAGCAGCCGGGGCTGTCGGTCAAGCGGTTCCCTGAGATGAGCGATGAGTGGCTGGACTTCATCGTGGCCTGCCGCAGCGGCATCCCCCATGACTATGACATCGTAGAGGGGCCGATGGCCGATGACACCATCTTCAACTACGTACAGAGCTATACAGATGGCGAGATCAGCCGCGCCGCTTTCTGGGAACTGGCACGGTTCAAGCATCCCACCCATCAGATCAGCTTCCACACCGCCAGAGCGCTGGCAACGCTGACCTTCGAGAGGAGTTACGAGGTACATGTGTGAACGAAACCACAGCGGACTGTTCTTCACCTGCGCTTTGGTGGAGCAGCTGGGCCGCGACCTGAAACTGAAGCGCTGCGACGTAGTGAAGGCGCTGGGAGTGAATGGCGTGCAGATGATTCTGGGCCATGCTGATGTGTTCCACTGCGAGCCCATTGAAAAGGTGTCCGATGATATGCAGCAGCACTTCGGCTTGCCCCACGGCCAGTTCGATAACGTGGCGGCGGCCAGATACGCCGTGCCGGATGTATGGACAATCGGCAAGGTATACGCCCGCTTGATCGAGGACGTGTCCGGGCAGGATGACGTGGCCGAAACACTGGTGGCCGTATATACCTCGTGGATCGACGAAAAGCTCTGCGACTATAACTCTTCGCTCTACTATCAGTCCCGTGACTACATCGCGGAATGCTACCGTGCAGGTCACGTGATCGACGCATAAAAATGGGCCTCTGATGTCAGTGCATCAGAGGCCTTTTTTACCGCTAAAGGGAAAAAATAAGGGAAAACTGAAATTTTAAGCATAAGAAAAACCTCGTAACCGGCATGGTTACGAGGTTTTTGATTGGAGGTGACACCCGGATTTGAACCGGGGAATGAGGGTTTTGCAGACCCTTGCCTTACCACTTGGCTATGTCACCATTTTGATCGGCAGCACCACTGAGGTGTAACGTCCGAGGGACATTATACAATACCTTGCGGCGGTTGTCAAGGGAAAAGGCAAATTTTCCTATGAATAAATTTTTTGTCAAAGAAAGGACGACCTTTCGGCCGTCCTTTCTCGGTTACGAGCTGGTTTTTACCACATTCTGGAAGTAATAGACCCCCATGCCGTCGGTGTGCAGGCCGGTGAAGGTGTCCCGCAGCAGCCACGTATACGTCTCGTTATACAGGGGCATCACATAGCCGCTGTCCAGCAGCATGGTCTCCGCGTCCGCCAGATAGGCGTCCCGCGCCTCGTCGCTGCTGGAGTTGGCAGCGGTGCGGATCAGCATATCGTAGGCGTTGGAGTAATACTGGCCGTAATTCTCCAGCTGGCTGCTGCTGAAGCGGTTCAGGTAGCTCAGCGCCGTGTTGCGGTCGCCGTTGACGCTGGTCAGCGCCAGCGAGAACTCGCCGCTTTTCAGGGTGGTCATCATATCCTCCGGCGCCACGGAACGGACGGCGATGCGGATGTTCAGCTTTTCGCGCCAGACGGTTTGCAGCGCCTGCGCCACCTTGGCGTTTTCGGCGGTATTTTCGTACAGCAGCGTCACCGTGTTCATATGCTCCAGCGTGGTGGGGGTATAACCGGCGCTGCGCAGCAGCTCCGTCGCCTGCTGGCACCGCTGGTCGTATTTCTCCGGATCGTTGTCGATGGCCGGGCCGTTGGCCTGACGGAAGGACTCGCCCTGAGAGGTGGTGATACCGTCGGGGATCAGGCCGTCGGCGGCGCGGAACACCTCGTCCTCCCCGCCGGCCAGCTCCGCCAGTGCGTTGCGGTCGATCACCATGGACATGGCCTGACGGACGCTCTCGCTCAAGCTGGTGGCCATCTGGTTCACCAGCACGGTTTTGACCACGGAGGAGGAGGCCTCCACCGCGCCCTCCGCCGCTCCGGCGTCCAGCACGAAGTCCACGTCGCCGCTGTCATACAGCGCCATGGCGTCGGCGGAATTGGCGGCATAGACGAACTCCAGCTGATCGGGGCCAAGGCGCCGGGCGTCATAGTACTTCTTGGCGGCGCTGGCGTTCAGGCCGTCCGCCGTCATGGACGAGACGGCGTAGGGGCCGTTGGTCAGCAGCGTGGCGGAGGACAGCGACCAGTCGGGCCGCTGCGTCGGTTCGGTATCATCGGCCGTGTCAGCGGTGTCGCCCTCCCCCTCCGGCGTTTGGGTGACGCTGGCGCGCACCGGCATGGTGGACACCGCCGTGCACACCACCTGTAGGAAGTAGGAGCAGTGGCCCTCGATGACCACCACAAGGGTGCGGTCGTCGCTGGCCCAGACCTGCAGAGCCGCCGGATCGCCGGACACCGCGTCGGCATAGCCCGCCACCATGTTCAGGATGGAAGCGTGGGGGGAGTTGGTCTCCGGATCCACCAGACGCTGCCAGGCGTAAACGAAGTCGCCCGCCGTGACCTTCTGGCCGTCCGACCAGTAGATATCATTGCGGAGGGTGAAGGTATACGTCTCGGTGCCGTCCATGTTGTCGGTATAGGTATAGCTGGCGGCCTGCGCGGGGGTAAGGGCACCGGCGGTGTTGATCTTCATCAGATTTTCAAACAGCTGGGCGTCCACGGTCTTTTCCGTTTCGGTGACGGCCAGCGCCGGATCCAGCGTGTGGGGCGCGTCCACCAATGCGGCGCGGACGGTCATATGCTCCGGCTCCGCTTCGCCGCAGGCGGCAAGCGTCAGCGCCATGCACAGCGCCAGAAGCAAGGCAAGTAGTCGTTTGGTAGGTTTCATGGTTTTTCTCCTCTTTGTTGGGGACTATGTCATTGCGAGGAGCGAAGCGACGCGGCAATCCGTTTCTTTCCCGTCAGGTAAGGATACGGATTCCCACGCCAGTCTGCTGACTGGCTCGGAATGACATTTCAAGTGGGCAAGGGGGTTCTTTTTACCGATCATAGGGGCCGATACATGGCGGCTTTATATCTCACTCCGCTACCACTTCGCCGTTCTCCGTCAGCTTGGCGGAAACGATGGGGCTGCGGGTGTTGCGCTTGATATCGTCCAGCCGCATACGGCTGGGGAAGTCGCTGAGCAGCGTGTAGGCCACGCCGTGGCGCTTGGCACGGCCTGTCCGGCCGATGCGGTGGATGTAGTACTCGTTCTCCTCCGGCACGTCGTAGTTGAACACGGCATCCACGTCGTCCACGTCGATGCCCCGGCTGGCTACGTCGGTGGCCACGAACACCCGGAGCTTGCCGTCCCGGAACTGCTGCATGACGGCCTCGCGCTTGCTCTGGGGAATGTCGCCGTGGATGCACTTGGCGTCCACGCCCCGCATTTGCAGGAACTTGGTGAGCCGCTCGGTGTTGCCCTTGGTGTTGCAGAAGCAGATCACCCGGTCATAGCCCTCGTGCTCCAGGATTTTGGCGATGGCGTCCACCTTGCCGTCGGAGGGCACCTCGATACGGTATTGTAGGATATCGGGCTTGTTCTCCCTGGTGGCCTGGACGGTGATCTCCTCGGGGTCACGCTGATAGACCCAGGAAATATCCATTACCTCACGGGAGATGGTGGCGGAGAACATGCCCAGATTCTCGCGGCTGGGGATCTTGTCCAGAATGCGGGTCACGTCGTGGATGAAGCCCATGTCCAGCATGCGGTCGGCCTCGTCCAGCACCACGGTCTTGACGGCCTTCAGCACCACGGTGCGGCGCTTCATATGGTCGCTGAGACGGCCCGGCGTGGCCACCACGATCTGGGGCTTGCGCTTCAGGGCGTTGATCTGCTTACCGATGGGCTGGCCGCCATACAGGCACACCAGCCGCACGCCCTCGTGATACACGGCGATATCCCGCATTTCGTCGGTGATCTGCATGGCCAGCTCGCGGGTAGGCGCCATGATGACAGCCTGTACCTCCTCGCTGTCCGGATCGATCTTTTCAATGATGGGAATGCCGAAGGCCATGGTCTTTCCGGTGCCGGTAGGGGCCTTGGCGATCACGTCCCTGCCCGCCATCATGGGCGGAATGCAGCCGGCCTGTACCGGCGTGGATACGGTATATCCCTTGTTGCGGATAGCCCGCAGCGTGGCCTCGGACAGGCCGAAGCTCTCAAAATTCACCCCCTGGGTGATTTCCATAGCGTTTTCCTCTTTTTTCTCAAAAATTTCAATCATTCTTATTATATCACGGCTGTCAAGATGGGGCTGCGCTCCCCTGCCCTGCCGGTGGGATTGGCACATATACCAGCAATTTGCCCAAAATCGGGGCGGATATTTGTACGTATCTGTGACGAAGCTTTGCTTGAAAGCGGCGGCCATAGCTGGTATACTGAATATGTATACGGCGCACCGCCCGCGGAACCCCATGGGGTTCCGGCTTTTTACAGGGACGTAAAAAGCCATACCACTTTCCCTACCGGCACTGGGACAAGCGGCGGCGCGTCGCAGAGACAGGAAACACAACGAGGAAAGAGAGGTTCCAACATGAAGAAAACGATCACCGCCCTGCTGTGTCTGGTCATGGTCCTGTGCCTGACGGCTGTGGCATGGGCGACAGGCGCACCGCCAGCACCCACTGAGGATGATATCATAGCACTGGAAAAGGGGAAGGTACAGGTCAGCTGCGAAGAGCTGAAGGTTTCTGGCGATTACACACAGGGCACCCGCCACGGCAGCCAAACCTACGACCTGGCCGCAGGCACCTTCTCCACAGAGGGCTCCACGGTAGAAGCCCCTGCTGACATCGACGGTAAGTATACCTATACCTTCCAGTTTACGGATGCAGACCCTTACATTGACCGGTTCCAGCAGGATACGGGGTATGCGCATATGAATGCTTCCTTCTTCACCACTATCACGCTGGAATACGACAGCCATAGTGGGAAATGGCAGCTGGAAAACAATGGCATAATCGAGATCAAGGTGCGTTCCTGCAGCACCGTTGCTATGCCCGACACCCCCCCCTCCCCGGCGGTGATCGAAACCGGCAAGGTCACCATAATCTGCGAGAGTAATCATCATCAGCAGCAGCAGCACAACATGCGGGAGTTCAATCTGGCCCCGGGCACCTATTACACAGATGAAACCAGCGTGTTCTGGAATGACGATTACAACAATACCGGCGCATGGTTCTGCAATGTGTACCTGCGCTATGACAATGACAGCATCAGCCGCTACACAAATCCCTTCAACCAGGCAAACGGCAAACACCTGGTGAACTACGTCAACGGTGTGATTTGGTACGTCTACGATAGCAGCCAAGGAAAATGGGCCATCTGGATGGATCCCGACGGAGATCCCGACTCCGCCTACATCCTTCTGTGCGACCTCCCCACTGCCGCTGAGCTGGGGCTGAAGGTCAACGTCCAGTGCAAGGACGGCAAGCACACGGATAAAACATATGGCACCGCTAATCTGCTGGCCGACACCAGTCTGAGCTTCACGCCGACGACCCCCATCCACCACCTTTACCCCGGCTCCCCCTATGTGGAATATCGCTATCAGGTCTCCCTGACCGACACTGCGGCCAACGGCTATGCGGCCAATTACGGCACCTCCGTGGGCAAGACCCATACGTGGGATAAAAACAAGGACTCCGTAACGATGTACTGGGGCAGCAACGACAACGGAGGTGCCTCCAACTATTCCATCGATCCGGACAATAGGGATTCCGCAGCGATCGCCGTCTACTCTGATCCGGCCACCGATCCTCCTGAGGTCGATCCCGACAATCCCGACCACAGGTGGAAGCTGGTCAGGGGCAGCAAGGACACCCTCACCGTTAACGCCACCTGTACCACCACGACCACCGGCGGCACTGGCGGCGGATCCTCCACCAAGAAGACGGAGACCACCACCGTCAAGTCCGCCACCACCTTTGACGCCGGTGTTGCCCTGTACGCCGGCCTGGGCATCCTGTCCATGACCGGCTCCGCCGTGGTGATCCGCAAGAAGAAGGAATTCTAAAAAATTTGATAACAAAAAACACCCCTTATGGGGTGTTTTTTGTTATCAAGCGCCCAGCGGCGGGCCACACGGGGCCCGCCCTACGGAATGACCATCAATAGAACTCTGTAGGGGCGGGCGACGAGCGCTGTGAAGTGAAACGGAACAAGTGCCCTTGGGGTACCCGCCCTAACGATGACTATACCATTCCGACAGGGCAGACAGAGTCGTCCGCCCCTACAACATTCTAACGAACACTATACGCATACACGGGCCGGTGTGGGCATCGCCCCGCACGGCAGACGACCAGACCGAAAAACGGGCAAAAAGTAAGGAGGGAAGAAAACCTCTTCCCTCCTAACAAGGACACACGTCGATGACTTACTTGCCAGCGGCCACGGACTTGATCTCCTTGACCTGACGGCCATTGTAGGTACCGCATTCCGGGCACATTCTGTGAGGCAGATGCAGCGCACCACACTTGGGGCATGCCACCAGACCGGGAGTCGCCAGCTTCCAAACGGAGCTGCGTCTCTTATTGCGTCTTTGCTTCGATACTTTTCCCTTAGGGACTGCCATGTTGACACCTCCTTGGTCTTTTAACTGCCGTGAGCAGTAGTATAATAGTTCAGCTTCCGCTTACCGATCCTCCAACAGCTGGGCCAGCTTGGCAAGACGCGGATCAACCGCCTTCTTACACCGGCACGGTTCCACATTCAGATCCGCGCCGCAGCCGGGACATAAGCCCTTGCAGTCCGGTGAGCAGAGGTTTTTCGTGTCCATCTCAAGGATAAACGCAGTGCGAGCCACTTCGCCCAAGTCCACCTCGTCATGCTCCAGCAGCACGATATCCTCATCATCATCGGACTGCCGTTCCTCTGCCAGCACGCACTGGTAGGTGACGGTCTTGTCCTTGGTGAAGGGTTTTGCGCAGCGGTCGCAGACGCAGTGAAGCGTCGTACTTGCCTCCAGCGTACACAGCAGGACGCCAGCCTTGTTCCGAAGCCTGCCTTCCACAGTGACGGGCTGGGACACGGGGTAGCCGCCGCCGAACTCCATGTCGCTCAGATCCATGGTAAACTGGACATCCTGAGCGGCGTCCGGCGTATGCAGCAGCTTGTTCACATTCAAAAGCATAGTACACCTCGCAATGACACAGATAGTATTATAACGTGAAAAACAAGGGTTGTCAAACCTTTTTTGCAATTTTTCACCATATTTTTCGCGGTTTTTTCCAGCGCGGAATTCCCTTTGACATTTGTTCCGCTGTTGGGTACAATGGGAGCGATGATTTTATTGTGGGAGGTGCGCCCATGCGGGAGCTGACCATCGGAAAAAACGACGCGGGACAGCGGCTTGACCGCTTTGTGTCCAAATCTCTGCCGCTTCTGCCGCCGACACTGCTGCAGAAATACATCCGCCTGAAGCGCATCAAGTGCAACGGCGCACGGGCCCAGCGTGACCAGCGGCTCCAGGAGGGGGACGTGCTGCAATTATACATCAACGACGAGTTCTTCGACAAGCCCCGTGAGGACAATCTGTTCCTGACGCTTTTCAAGCCCAGTCTCACCATCGTGTACGAGGACGAGAACCTGATGCTGCTGGACAAGCGGCCGGGGCTGGTGGTACACGCCGACGAGACGGAGAAGGTCAACACTCTCATCAACCACATTCAGGCGTACCTCTACCAGAAGCGGGAGTGGAACCCCAAGTGGGAGAACGCCTTTACCCCCGCCCTGTGCAACCGCATCGACCGCAACACCGGCGGCATCGTTATCGCCGCCAAGAACGCCGAGACGCTGCGGATCATCAACGAGAAGATCCGCGACCGGGAGATGGACAAGCGGTATCTCTGCGTCACGGTGGGTGCGCCGCAGCCGCCGAAAGGGCGGGTGGAGGTCTTTCTGGTGAAGGACGAGAAGAAGAAAGAGGTATCCGTCCACACCAGGCCTGTCCCCGGCGGCAAGACCGCCGTCACCACCTACGAGACGCTGGAGCGCCGTGGCGAGCTGGCGCTGGTGGAGGTAGGGCTGGAGACCGGCCGCACCCACCAGATCCGCGCTACCTTCGCCCACATGGGCTGTCCCCTGCTGGGGGACGGCAAGTATGGCCGGGGCGACGTGAACCGCCGCTACGGCGAGACCCGGCAGGCGCTGTACTCCTACAAGCTGACGTTTGACTTCCCCACCGACGCAGGGATCTTGAACTACCTCCGCAGCCGGACGTTTCAGGTGGAGCGAGTGCCCTTCCGGGATAAGTACTTCGGGTAAATCTCAATGATGGCCTTACAAAATGAAATTATCACGATAGCCGATCATTATTCACCTGATCCTTCAAATTTTATTGACAGGATGCAGCGCTTGTGATGCGATTGTTCGTGCAGGGGTATTACATAACAAAGCGGGGCGGTTTGGCTTGAAACCTCCGAAAGGAGGTGATCTCATGCCTGTTACCATTACATTCCATTTGTTTGGACTTACGTTCACACTACGGATAAAATGGGAAAACCGCCACCCTGGCCGGTGACGGTTTTCTTAATTCACTAAGAATGCTTCATTGTCAGGTCAAACCGCTCTGCGGTAATACCCTTGCTTTTATTATAGCGATTTTACGATATTTGTCAAGAGATGTGCGCAAAATGAGTTCTTTCGACCACAAAGGCCGTCCCAGCGGGACGGCCCTTCTTTTACTCCTTCGCGTGGACGTTGATGAACTCGGCCCGGAGCTTGGAATAGAGAATGGTCTGGCTGCTGTACAGGCCGCAGTAGCCGCTGAGCAGATAGCTGATGGCACAGGCGAAAGCGAAATACAGCACGCCGTCCGTGCCGCCGAACAGCTCCAGACTCAGCAGCACCGAGGCGATGGGGCAGTTCACCGCGCCGCAGAACACCGCTACCAGACCGATGGCGGCGCCGAAGCCGCCGGGCAGACCCAGCGCCTGTCCCGCCACGCAGCCGAAGGTGGCTCCCACGAAGAAGGAGGGCACCACCTC
This sequence comes from uncultured Eubacteriales bacterium, assembly GCA_900548615.1. Lineage (GTDB taxonomy): Bacteria > Bacillota > Clostridia > Oscillospirales > Oscillospiraceae > Vescimonas. The sequence goes on from URKW01000014.1 coordinate 19,904, forward strand.
GCCGCCCTTGAAGCCGCAGCCGATGGTCAGCGCCGTGAACAGGATCTTCAGGAACCACGCCCAGGGCGCGGCTTCCCCTTGCTCCACCGCCCGGGCGATCACGTCCATGCCCGCGCCGTTGTAGTCCCGGCCCAGCAGCAGCGTCAGGCCGATGATGGCAAAGCCGCCTGCCGCCGCACGGAGATAGGAATTCTTCAAAAAACGCGCCGCCATGTGCTCCACCCAGTGCATGCCCCGCACGAACAGGATGGACACCAGCGCACAGCCGATGGCCAGCAGCACCACCAGAAACACCGTCCACACGTCCAGCGCGGGCAGCGTCACGGCGAAGCGGGTCGGCGACACGCCGAAAAGGGACGCGATGAGATACGCCACCGACGCGGCCATCAGACAGGGGATCAGTCCTGCGTAGTAGAGGACGCCCACGCTAATGACCTCCAGCGCGAACACGGTGGCCGTCAGCGGTGTGCCGAACAGGGCGGCGAACACGGCGCTCATGCCGCACAACGTGGCCAGCGGCAGGTCTTTTTCGCCCAGATGCAGCGCCCGGCCGGTACGGTAGCCGCCGCCGATCTGCAAGGCCGCGCCCTCACGGCCCGCCGAGCCGCCCAGCAGATGGGTGATGCAGGTGGAGATGAATATGAGGGGTACTAATAAAATAGGTACGTCCTTGCCGAAGTGGACGGATTCGATGATGTTGTTGGTGCCCCGGCCCTCCATGTGGGCCAGACGGTACAGCCCCACGATCACCACACCGCCCACCGGCAGCAGCCAGATGATCCACGGCTGGGCAGCTCCGTGGCCTGCTCCACGCCGATGTGGAAAGCCGCGCCGACCACGCCGCCGATCAGGCCCACACCGCCGCCGATACACAGCCATTTGGCCAGCGCGATGATATACAGGGAGATATGTTGAAAGAAACCTTTGACGCGTTCCATGGTGTGCTCCTTTGTGGGGTAATAGGCCTCCCTTGTGTAAAGGGAGGTGGCAACGCGAAGCGCGTTGACGGAGGGATTGTCCAGAATACGGTTTATCCCCTCAGTCACCTTCGGTGACAGCTCCCCTTGCAACAATGGGAGCCTTTGATTCAGTTCCCCGCCGCAATGGCAATTTGCTGTTGACGGAAGACAGACGGTCGAGTATAATAGGGAAAGGAATAAAAAAGGAGAGCGTTCTTATGCTGGATAAAAACGATTTGCAGATGATTCAGGAAATGATGCTGGCATCCGAACAGAGGTTGTTTGGGAAGATCGAAGAATCCGAGCAGCGGATGACCGGAAAGATTGAAGAATCCGAAAACCGCATGAAGGTCATGATGGAATCCTATTTCGATCCCAAGTTCAACCTGCTGTACGAAAACCAGCAGATCATGATGGAACAGCTCGCCCCTCGTTCCCGCGTGGACGATCTGGAGGACGAGGTCAAATTTCTCAAATCCGTTGTTCGCCAGATGAATGACGATATCCAGAAATTGAAGAAAGCCATGTGACCCCCACGCCGCCTGTTCCGGGCGGCGTTTTTTGTCGGCTTCCGCCATTTTAACACCCTCTTGACCCCCTTGTCAACCGCCGCCGGTAGGCGGTTTGCACGAGAAAACTGACATTTTGTCAGCAAGCCATACAAATTTTGGATTTTTTTATTTTCACGGTTGATTCTTGCGGAAATATGCCGTATACTATGAGTACGAGCAAAATTTGTAAGCCCTACTTATTGAAATTGAGGAGGAAAACGAAATGAAATACGGTCGTACTTTTAACTTCTCCGCCGGCCCCGCCATGATGCCGGAGAGCGTGCTGGAGGAGATCCGCGACGAGATGATGAACTACCGCGGCAGCGGCATGTGCGTCATGGAAATGAGCCACCGCTCCAAGGTGTTCCAGCAGATCGCCGACGAGGCCGAGGCAGACCTGCGCAAGCTGATGAACATTCCCGACAACTACAAGGTGCTGTTCATCCAGGGCGGCGGTACGCTGCAGTTCGCCATGGTGGCCATGAACCTGATGAAGAACGGCAAGGCCTGCTACGTGGAGACCGGCGCATGGTCCAAGAAGGCCATTGCCGAGGCCAAGAAGTACGGCGAGGTGCAGGTGGTCGCCTCCTCCGCCGACAAGAACTTCTCCTACATCCCCGACTGCTCCGATCTGGACATTCCCGAGGATGCCGACTACGTCTACATCTGCGAGAACGAGACCATCAACGGCACCACCTGGAACAAGCTGCCCAACACCAAGGGTCACGTGCTGGTGTCCGACCAGTCCTCCATGTTCCTGTCCAAGCCCTGTAACGTGGCCGACTACGGCCTGATCTGGGCTGGTGTGCAGAAGAATGTCGGCCCCGCCGGTATGGCCGTGGTCATCATCCGCGAGGATCTGATCCGCGACGATCTGGACCCCAAGACCCCCATCTACATGAAGTATAAGACCCATGCCGACAACGACAGCATGTACAACACCCCCAACTGCTGGGCCATCTACTGCTGCGGCAAGGTGTTCAAGTATCTGCTGAGCATCGGCGGCCTGGAGGAGATGCACAAGCGCAACATCGCCAAGGCCAAGGTCATCTATGACTTCCTGGACAGTTCCAAGCTGTTCAAGGGCGCTGTGGTGCCCGAGGATCGCAGCCTGATGAACATCCCCTTCGTCACCGGCGACAAGGATCTGGACGCCGCCGTCGTCGCCGCTTCCAAGGAAGCCGGTTTCGACAACCTGAAGGGCCACAAGTCCGTGGGCGGCCTGCGCGCCAGCGTGTACAACGCCATGCCCATCGAGGGCGCTCAGGCTCTGGTGGAGTTCCTGACCAAGTTCGAGGCGGAGCACAAGTAAAAAATATTTGTAGAGTCGTCCGCCCCTACGGAATGTGACAAGAGACATTCCTTCCCACAACAAACTGTAATAATAAAAGGAGATAATTACCATGCGTATTCTGGTTACTGACGGTATGGATAAGACCGCGATGGCGCAGCTGCGCGAGATGGGCCACGAGGTCGTCGAGCAGTTCTATGAGCCCGATCAGCTGGGCAAGGCCCTGCGTGATTTCGACGTGGTGGTCGTCCGCTCCAAGACCAAGGTTCGCGCCAACCACATTGACGAGGCCAAGGGCAGCAATCTGAAGCTGATCATCCGCGGCGGCGTTGGTGTGGACAACATCGACGTGAAGTACGCCGAGGCCAACGGCATCGCTGTGAAGAACACCCCCAAGGCTTCCTCTCAGTCCGTGGCCGAACTGGCCATGGGTCACATGTTCTCCTGCGCCCGCTACATTTCCCACGCCGGTTACACCATGCGCAACGACCAGTGGGAGAAGAAGGCCTATGGCAAGGGCATCGAGCTACAGGGCAAGACCCTGGGTATCGTGGGCTTCGGCCGCATCGGCCAGCATCTGGGCGTGATGGCCAAGGCCATCGGCATGGACGTTATCGCGTTCGATATCTTCCACATCCCCGGCATCGAGGAGCAGCTGGGCATCCCCTATGTGGAGATGGACGAGCTGCTGGCCAAGTCCGATTTCATCTCTGTCCACGCTCCCGCTGTGGACGGCGGCGCCCTGATCTCCGCGGAGAACATCGCCAAGATGAAGGACGGCGTGTGCGTCATCAACACCTCCCGCGGCACCAACGTGGACGAGGCCGCTCTGCTGGCCGCTCTGGAGTCCGGTAAGGTGCGCGCCGCCGGTCTGGACGTGTACGCCGACGAACCCGCCACCAACAAGGCTCTGTACAGCCATCCCATGGTCAGCTGCACGCCGCATATCGGCGCTGCCACCGTCGAGGCGCAGAAGCGCATCGGCGCCGAGATCGTGGATATCATCAAGGGTATGTAAGGTTTTGCCCGGAACGGGAAAACCTGTCATTGCGCGCCAGTGCTCACACTGGCGCGGCAATCCGTGACTGCAAAAAGAGACGGCGTAAGCCGTCTCTTTTTTGTGCTGATGTGTTGCCTGTCGTGCCATTCCGTAGGGGCGGGGTTCTACCCCGCCCTTGGCTCTCCCTTTGGGAGAGGCAAGGACCCCCACGGAAGCACCTCCGGTGGTTATTCCGTAGGGCGGCCTGCCCTCAGGCCGCCGCGTAAGACATGACGCACCATCGACGGCGGGGCACATTGGCCCCGCCCTACAGACGTCTATCGTACCCCGTACGTTCACCGTGCGGGCCGTCGAGGACGCCGGCCCCCACGAAATCATACCACGTGCATCCGCGCACATTAAAAATTTTTATTCCTCCGGGATATAGCGGATCACATCCGCCACATCGCATTGCAGAATGCGGCACAGGTCGTTCAGCGTGTTCAGGGTGATGCTGCGGTTCTTCCGCAGCGCGTCCAGCGTCCCCGTACTGACGCCATGCTCCTTGATCAGCGCGTACTGGCTGATCCCGCGGCGCTTCATGGTCTCCCACAGCGGATCAAACACGATCACTTCCCGTCACCTCCCTGCTGCTGTTAAGCATACAGGGAATATTCTCCCTTGAATATCGCCGAATATTAGGCTATATTAAAAAGGGTGATAAAAATGAAGCGTTGGATACAGAAATTAAAAGAACTGCCCCGTTGGAAACGGGATATCATCGGAAGCACAGCATGCTTCGGTTCGCTGTTTGTCATGCTGTTTTTGGGAGTTATGGAAGAATACGCTCTCGTTCTTACGATTCCTTTTATGATGTTCTTCGCGTGGCTCTGTCTGGAGACATGGAGCGGGAAATGATCTTCTAACATCTGGCAAGGTCAAATTGTTAATTTTTCTTGCGGGGCTTATGGCGGGATTGCAAAACGCCGCGGAGCGTGGTAAAATATTAGGACTGCCGCTTCGACAAATTTCATCCCTTTTAAGGAGATCTCCCCATATGGACGAAAACCGCACCCGTCTGGAGCAGCCCCAGCAGGACGCGCCCAAAAAGCGCAGCCTGTGGCCGCTGTTCTTTTTCCCCATGGCGCTGCTGTATCACGAGCTGCTGCTGCACGCCTTTGACCGCACCATCCTGTTCTGGGATACGCCGCTGGTGTATATCCTGCTGTTCTCCGCCGCAGGCGGCTTCCTGCTGTCGGCACTGGTGGATATTTTGCCCCGGAGGGCCGCCCACATCGTCACCTACGCCCTGTGCGTGTTCTGGACGGTGCTGACGTGCATTGAATACTGCTGCAAGAGCTACTTCAAAAGCTACTGGGGACTCAGCTTCATCACCCAGATGACCGGCAATGTGGTGGGCAACTTCTTCTCCACCATGCTGGAGATCATCTTCGGCCGCATTGTGTTTATCCTGCTGTCCTTCCTGCCGCTGGTGCTGCTGATCATCCTCCGCCGCCGCCTGCTGCCGGGCAAGACCCTCAGCGTCCGCTGCCGCGTTATGGCGCTGGCGGTGTTCGCGGTGTGTCAGGCTGTCGGTTCCGCCCTGTGCTATACCGGCGAGGATCGGGCGGACTACACCTACAACTACGTCACCGACTACGCCGTGCCCCGCTTCGGTCTGGCAGCCACCATTCGGCTGGAGGCCCAGTACGCCATCTTCGGTCTGCCGGACGCACCGGTGATCCAGGTGGACGAGCCGGTGCCGGATGAGCCGGTGGTCTACGACTACAACAAGATGGAGCTGGACTTCACCGCCACCTCCGATCTGGTGGGCGGCTCCACGCTGGAGAACATGCACAACTACTTCAGCAGCAAGACCGCCAGCCAGCAGAACGAGTACACCGGCATGTTCAAGGGCAAGAATCTCATCCAGATCACTGCCGAGGCCTTCTCCCCCTACGTCATCAGCAAGGAGCTGACGCCCACCCTGTACAAGCTGACCCACGAGGGCTTCGTGTTCACCAACTACTACCAGCCCGGCTGGGGACAGTCCACCACCGGCGGCGAGTTCGCCCACATGACCGGCATCATCCCCACGTGGGTCAACGGCAATCTCAGCTTCTACGCCAGCCATCAGGACTACATGCCCTTCGCGCTGGGCAACCAGTTCCGGGCGCTGGGCTATACCACCGTGGCCTATCACAACAACTCCTACACCTACTACAACCGCCACCTGACCCACCCCAATCTGGGCTATGATTACTACGGTCAGGGCAACGGACTGACCCTCACCGTCCCCGGCTGGCCCTACTCCGATCTGGAGATGATGGAGCTGACCGCCCCGGCGTATATCGAGGATTACGTGAACACCGGCAAACCTTTCCACGCCTACTACATGTCCGTCAGCGGACACGCCAACTGGGGCTGGGGCAACGCCATGTCCGCCAAGAACCGGGAAGCCGCCGTGGCGGCGTATCCCAACGCCTCTCAGCCGGTGCAGGGCTACATCGCCGCCAATCTGGAGCTGGAATACGCCCTGACGTACCTGCTGGAGCAGCTGGAGGCCGCCGGTATCGCTGACGACACCGTGATCTGCATGACCGCCGACCACTATCCCTACGCGCTGGTCACCGATGAGGTGGACTACTATCAGGAGCTCAGCGGCAAGCAGGACAGCGAGCTGGATATCTCCCGCTACAAGAACACGTGGCTGCTGTGGAGCGGCAGCATGGAGAGCAGCGTCACCGTCAGAACCCCCTGCTCCGCCATCGACATTCTGCCCACCGTCAGCAACCTGTTCGGGCTGGAGTTCGACTCCCGGCTCATGTCGGGTCATGACGTGTTTGCCCAGAACTACAACGCCTCGCAGGCCAGCACCTGCATGCCGCTGGTGATCCTACCCACCAACCGGGGCTACAGCTGGATCACCGCCGCCGGAACCTACGACGCCAAGACCCGCACCTTCACCCCCAATCCCGGCATCACCGTGGCGGACGACTACGTGAAAACCGTGTCCTCGCTGATAGACGCCAAGTACTCCTATGCCCGCCAGCTGATCCAGTACGACTATGCGGGCGTGGTGCTGCATCATCCGCAGGCCACCCACGTGATGGCCGCGCCGCCCAAACCGCCTGAGCCCAGCACGGACGAAACGGCGGACGACACCGTGAACGAGGGTTACGTGGATGATACCGGCACCGGCGACACCACGGAATAACACATTGACTTCCCTCCCCTGACAGGGCCTCTGACGAGGCCCTGTTTTTTTACGCAAATAAGGCCCCCTTGTGTAAAGGGGACTGCCGAGCGCAAGCGAGACTGGGGGATTGTCAGGGCATCAAACACCCCCTCCGTCAACGCTTCGCGTTGCCACCTCCCCTTACACAGGGGAGGCTTTTGAGAATGAATCACCGCGACATGCAATGCTCCCCATTCTCCAAAAGCTGTCTTACCTTTGCGAAATATTTTTCTTCTGTTGCCTTTCTGTGGGCAACAACTCCGCGGACTTCTGCTATGGACAAAAGGGCATGCGCCCGAAAACAAGGAGGAAATACAATGAACGAAGCAAAAAAGCCCGGTGTGATGTTTTATTTTGACCAGTGCGCCATTTTCAGGCAGATGCCGATGGAGGACGTCTACGCGCTGGTGATGGCAACGCTGGATTTTGCCGAGAACGGCGTGATGCCGGAGTTCAAAAATCCTGCGCTGACCTATGCCTGGAGCTTTATCCAGCTGAGCGTCGAACGGGACAGCGTCCGGTATGACCGCGTGGTAGAGCAGCGGCGCAAGGCGGCTGAGAGACGCTGGGCCAGGAAGCAGCAGGACAAGACGAATGCGGATGCATGCATCTGATGCCAATCGCAGACCGTAACCCTCAAAAAGAAAAACAGCGAAAACTGTATTCTTAAAAAACCCCCTGGTTCCCCCTTAAAAAAACGCCGGTTTTCTCCGTAATGTGGAAAACCTTGTGGAAAATATGTGGAAAACCCGTTTTGTCATTGTGCGGCGGGGTGAGGGAGCGATCCGAGCGCTGCCTGTGGCAGATGAAGCGAGGTGAGCGAGTGGCAGC
>URKW01000015.1 GCA_900548615.1 uncultured Eubacteriales bacterium
CTGGGGGAGGAGCCCATGGGGACCGACGCCTTCAGCCGCCTGCTGCGGCAGGTGGCCTCCCAGTACAGCGTGGGCACCATCCCCGCCACGCTGGATCAGGTGAAGGTCAGCGAGATCACCCGCAACGACCGCCACCGCGTCCGCGTCCTGTTCCTGCTGGGCGCCAACGACCACCTGCTGCCCCAGATCGACAAGGACGGCGGCGTGCTGGACAGCGACGACCGGCAGGCGCTGGCTCAGCGGGATATCCCCCTGTCCGACGCCACCTTCGACGCGCTGGATAACGAGCTGCAAAACATCTACGCCTGCCTTGCCCAGCCCACGGAGCACCTGCATATCAGCTGGCCCGTCACCGACGTGACCGGCGCGGAGCTGCGGCCCTCCTTCGTGGTGGAGCGTGTGGCCCGCCTGTTCCCCCGGACGAAGATACGCCGGGAGGACGGGGCCTATCGCCTGACGCTGCCTGCCGCGGCCCTGTGCGCCGCAGGAGACGATCCCCAACTGTGGAGGTACTTTGCCCAAAGTCCCCACTACGCCGCTGCCCTGTCCGCCATGGAGCGGGCGCGGCACATGGAGCGGGGCAGCCTGTCGCCGGAGGCGGTGCGGTCGCTGTACGGCCACTCCATCGCCATGTCCGCCAGCCGCATCGACCGGGTGAAGTCCTGCCATTTCGGCTACTTCATGGAGTACGGTCTGCGGGCAAAGGAGCGGAAAAAGGCGGGCTTCGAGGCCCCGGAGATCGGCACCTTCCTCCACTATCTGCTGGAAAACGTCAACCGTGACGTGAAAGCGCAGGGCGGCTACGGACAGGTGGCCGACGAGGAGCTGCGCCGCATGGTGCGAAACTATGTAAAGCGCTACGCCGACGAATGCATCGACGACTATCCCCATAAATCCGCCCGCTTCCGGTATCTGTTCAGCCGGTTGCGGGAGACGGCCTACAGCATCATCCTCAGCATCGCGGAGGAAATGCGGCAGTCGGACTTCGCCCCGGTGTCCTTCGAACTGAGCTTCGGCGGACGGGACGGCGACCTGCCCGCCATCACCGTTCGGGAGGGCGGCGCGTCCCTGTCCGTCTCCGGCAAGGTAGACCGGGTGGACGGCTGGCTCCACGACGAGAAGCTCTATCTCCGGGTGGTGGACTACAAGACCGGCCAGAAGAGCTTCGACCTGACGGATATCCGCTATGGTCTTGGCATTCAGATGCTGCTGTATCTCTTTACGCTGGAGCGGGAGGGCGCGTCCTATTTCGGCCATCCCATCGTGCCATGCGGCGTGCTGTACCAGCCCGCCCGCAGCGTGATACTGCGGCAGGATCGCGGCATCAGTGACGAAAAGCTGAAGGCCGCTCTGCAAAAGGAGCTGCGCCGCACCGGACTGGTGCTGGGCGAGCCCCAGATCCTGCAGGCCATGGAGCACAGCGCGCTGGAGTCCCCTTGCTATCTCCCCATCGGGGTGAAGAAGGACGGCGGCGTCACCGGCAGCGTGGCCACGGCGGCGCAGCTGGGCCATCTGGGCCGGTATGTGGACAAGCTGCTGCACCAGATCGCCGGGGAGATCGCGGGCGGCAACATCGACGCCGACCCCTATGCCCGCGGCCCACAGGACAGCGCCTGCACCTACTGCGCCTTTGCCTCGGCCTGCTATTTTGACGACAGCCGAGACAAGCGCCGTCCCCTTTACAAGACCGACAGCGACGAATTCTGGGCCCTGATGGAACGGAAAAACGGAGAGGAGGGACACCATGGCCGTTGAACTGACACTTGACCAGCGCACAGCGGTGGAAAACCGGGGCGGCAGCCTGCTGGTGTCCGCCGCCGCCGGCTCCGGAAAGACCAAGGTGCTGGTGGAGCGCCTGTTCCGCTATATCATGGAGGAGCAGTGCGCCGTAGACGATTTTCTGATCATTACCTATACCAAGGCGGCGGCGGCGGAGCTGCGGGGCAAGATCGCGGCGGAGCTGTCCAAGCGGGTGGCGGAGCATCCGGACAACGCCCATCTGCGCCGCCAGCTGTTCCGGGTGTATCAGGCGGATATCAAAACGGTGGACGCCTTCTGCGCCGCGCTGCTGCGGGAAAACGTGTACCGTCTGCCGCCGGTGGCGGGTCATACCCTGACGCCGGACTTCCGGGTGCTGGACGAGCAGGAGGCCGCCATGGTGAAGGAGCGTGTGCTGGAGCGGACGCTGGAGGATTTCTACGCCGGCATGGACGACCAGCGCCGCCAGCTGGCGGAAACGCTGGGCGCGGGCCGGGACGACCGGGCGCTGGAGCAGCTGGTGCTGGAGCTGCACCGCAAGCTGCAAAGCCATCCCTACCCGCTGGAATGGCTGGAAAAGGTGCGCCGCGGCTGGGAGACGCTGCCGGAGGACTTGAGCCAGACCCCCTACGGTCGGATCATCATGGAGGACGCCGCCGCCAAGGCGGATTTCTGGGCGGCGCTGCTGGAAAAAACGGCAGACGGCATCACCGACGAGGGGGGGGCCGACAGGTCCGCCTATAGCGACCGTCTGGTGGAGGCGGCAGCGGGGTTTCGGGGCTTTTCCGCCGCCTGCGGCGACTGGAACGCCATGGCCGCCGCGCTGCCCGGCTTCCACCGCCGCATGGGCGCTGTCCGGGGCGAGAACCCGGAAAAGGAGCACGTGCAGGCCATCGTCAAGCAGTGCAAGGACGACCTGAAGAAGCTGGCCGCGCCCTTTACCGTCACCCAGGCGGAGCATCTTTCCGACCTGTCGGCCATGGCGCCCGCCATGCTGGCGCTGACGGCACTGACCGCTGACTTCTCCCACCGCTATCAGGCGGAGAAGGCCCGCCGCAACGCGCTGGATTTCTCCGATCAGGAGCACTATGCCATCGACCTGCTGTGCCAGCCCAACGGCCAGCCTACGGAGTTGGCTCAGCAGGTGGCCCAGCGTTACCGGGAGATCATGGTGGACGAGTATCAGGACGCCAACGACGTGCAGAACTGCATCTTCTCCGCCGTCTCCCGGCAGGAGCAGAACCTGTTCACCGTGGGCGACGTGAAGCAGAGCATCTACCGCTTCCGTCTGGCCGACCCCACCATCTTCCTGCGGAAGTACAACGCCTACGTCCCCGCCGGCCAGGCGGAGGACGGCCAGCCCCGCAAGGTGCTGCTCAGCAAAAACTTCCGCTCCCGCCAAAGCGTGCTGGACGGCTGCAACGCTATCTTCCGCAGCATCATGTCCCGCCGGATGGGCGAGATGGACTACGGCGCGGAGGAGCAGCTCTATTTCGGTGCGGCGTACTACCCGCCCCACCCGGACACGGCGGCGGAATACCACTTCATCGACGTGGCCGACACCGAGAAGGAGCGCTTCGACCGCGCGGCGGTGGAGGCCCGGTTTGTGGCAGAGCGCATCCGCCGCATGCTGGACGAGGGCTACGCCGTCTCCGGCGGCGACGGCCTGCGGCGCTGTACGCCGGAGGATTTCGTGATCCTGATGCGCTCACCCCGCAGCCGCCTGAAGGCCTTCACAGCGGCGCTGGCGGCCCGGAACATTCCCTGCGCCGCCGACGAGAGCAGCGACTTCTTCGCCACCGTAGAGATCGCCGTGGTGTGGTCGCTGCTGCAAATCATTGACAATCCCCGGCAGGACGTGCCGCTGATCTCGGTGCTGCGCTCGCCCCTGTTCGGCTTCACGCCGGATCGTCTGGCGGCCATCCGCGCCCTGCAGAAGGACGGCGACTACTTCGACGCTCTGCTGCTGGACGACAGCGCCGACACGCAGGACTTCCTCCGCACGCTGGAGAGCCTTCGCACCGCCGCCCGGGACGAGACGGTGGACGTGCTGCTGTGGCGCATCTACAACACCTGCCGCTGCGCGGCGGTGTTCGGCGCCATGCCGGGCGGTCAGGCCCGGAAGGACAACCTGACGGCCTTCTACACCTACGCCCGGCAGATGGCCGGCGCGGGGAAAAAGAGCCTGTTCGACTTCACCGCCCACCTGCGGACGCTGCTGGAAAACGGCGACGCGCCGGATCTCTCCACCCGCCAGAGCGCCGGCGGCGTGCGCATCATGTCCATCCACAAGTCCAAGGGTCTGGAGTTCCCCATCGTGTTCCTCTGCGACCTCAGCAAGCGGTTCGACCCCCGCGACGTGCAGGAGCCGGTGCTGGTGCACCCCCAGCTGGGGCTGGGCGTGGAGTGCGTGGACAGAGAGCGGGGCATCCGCTACGATACCGTCAGCAAAACGGCGGTGGCGCTGCAATTGCAGCGGGAGAGCAAGTCCGAGGAAATGCGCATCCTCTACGTGGCCATGACCCGCGCACAGGAGAAAATGATCGCCGTGGACTGCCGGAAGAAGGGTCGCAAGCGCGTGGCCGATCTGGCAGGTCTGGCAGGCGTTCCCACACCGCCGGAGGCAGTGGCGGCGGGCAAGTGTCTGGGCGACTGGGTGCTGCTGCCGCTGCTGTGTACCGCTCCGGGCGCCAAGCTGTGCCAGTGGGCGGACGTGCCTACGCCGGAGCAGACCACGGAGGACGGCGGCTGGCAGGTGTATCTGTGGGACTCTCCCGCCGCCATGACCGCCGCCGTGCCGCAGGAGGACGCGGCAGCCCCGCTGCCGGAGGAGCAGCCCTTTGACCCCGCACCGCTGGAGTGGGTCTACGGACACGGCGCGGCCACCGTCACCCCCGGCAAGGTGACGGCCACCCAGTTGAAGGGCCGCGCCATCGACGAGGAGATCGCGGAGGGCGCGCCTACCCGCCGCCGTGCGGTGCTGTTTGAAAAGCCCCTGTTCCTGCGGGAGACCACCGGCCTGACGGCGGCGGAAAAGGGCACCGCCGTCCACGCCGTCATGCAGTACATCGACTTCCGCACCCCCGCCACCCCCTCGGCGGTGGCGGCGGAGGTGGAAAAGCTGGCCCAACGTCGATTGCTGACACCCCAGCAGGCCGCAGCAGTGGACTGCGCCATGGTGGCGCGGTTTCTGGCGTCTCCGCTGGCGGAGCGTATCCGCGGCGCGGACAAGGTGTGGCGGGAGTACCGCTTCTCACTGCTGACCGACTCCGCCCTCTACGATCCGCAGGCGGCGGGAGAGGAACTGCTGCTGCAGGGCGTGGTGGACTGCGCCTTTGAAACGCCGTCGGGCCTGGTGGTGGTGGACTTTAAGACCGACCGCGTCACCCCCCAGCAGCAATCCCAGCGGGCCGAGGGCTACCGTCCCCAGCTGGAGGCCTACGCGCTGGCGCTGGGTAAGGTGCTGGAAAAAGACGTGTCGGAGAAGCTCCTGTACTTCTTCCACACAAATTCTACCGTAAAATTATAAAAAAGTGCTTGCAATTTGCCGCAAGGTGTGGTATTATCACAGTTGCGTTTATGGGTGAAAGCCCAGACGACAAGTGTACCGGAAAGGGGTGAACCAGAGCAATGAAGGAAGGAATCCATCCCAATTATCAGCAGACTACTATCAAATGCGCCTGCGGTAATGTGATTGAGACAGGTTCTACGAAGAAGGATATTCGCGTGGAAGTCTGCTCTAAGTGTCACCCGTTCTTCACCGGCAAGCAGAAGCTTGTCGATACCGGCGGACGCGTTGCCAAGTTCAACAAGCGTTTCGGCCTGGAGGGCTAAAAAGACACATGAAAATGCCTGTTCCCAATGGGAACAGGCATTTTTTTTGCTGACAGCGAAAGAACCCCGTGTCCGCATGAACCATGCGGACACGGGGTTTGTGGTGTTACAGTTCCGTTCCCTGCGCCACTGCCTCATACAGCAGCTGCAGGTCGTAAACGTCCAGCGTGCCGTCCCGGTTCACGTCGGCGACCGCCAGCTCCACGGAGGACAACGTAATCTGCCCGGTCAGATGGCGGTAGACCTGGTCAACGTCCAGAATGTCCACCGTGCCGTCGCCGTTCACATCGCCCTTGATGGCAGGGATCTCTTCCGTTCTGGTGGCATGGCAGGCGGTGCAGGTGAATGTCAGCGTCCCGGTTTTGTGTCCTGTGGCGGGGATGCTGACCACACCGTCATCCCAGATATGACCCTTGGCGGGAACAACTTCCTGCGCCACCAGCACGGTATCGCACACGGAGCAATGCTTGCCCCCGGTCAAACCGGTCTCGGTACAGGTAGCGGCCTTGGCGGGGTCAATGACCTCGGTGTGACCCTTGGCGGGAACAACTTCCTGCGCTACCAGCACAGTATTGCACACGGAGCAATGCTTGCCCCCGGTCAAACCGGTCTCGGTACAGGTAGCGGCCTTGGCGGCGTCCACGACCTCGGTGTGACCGGTGGCGGGAACTTCTTCCTGCGCTACCAGCACGGTATCGCACACGGAGCAATGCTTGCCCTCGGTCAAACCGGTCTCGGTACAGGTAGGAGCCTTAGCGGCGTCCACGACCTCAGTGTGACCCGTGGCGAGGATCACTGTACCCTTTGAAACCAGCACCCCGCAAGTGGCGCACACGGTGTCATTCATACTGCCGGAAGTTGTGCAGGTAGCAGGAATGGGATCGACAGTTTTTGTTGAATAGCCGGGACAGCACCGAGAATTAAGATGAAGAATTGTTCTTGACGGCACTTTATTATCTTCTCCAGACATAAGACTTTCCCATTGTGCCTGGGTGCCGCGATAGAAAATATCTGTGAGCTTGGAGCAGTTATTAAAAGCAAACTGGCCAATGGTAGCTACATTCTTTCTAATAATGACACTGTTGATGGAGGTGTTCTCGAAAGCGCCATGTTCAATGCACTTCAAAGAATCGGGAAAAGTAATGTCACCGGAAAGTCCGCTGCTATGAAAAGAATATTTGCCAACGCTTTCCAACTGCTCCATCTCAGAGAAGGGGAAAGTGCTGAGCGCTGTACAAAGCTCAAACGCGGATTCACCGATTGTTTTTACGCTAAAGGCAACGTGGGTGACCATATCTTCACCGAGACTCCGGAATTCCTTTAGATTTTTAAGATTATAAAAAGCGTAGTTGCCAATGCGGGTAATGTTTCTTTCGATAACGACCTCTTTGATCTGAGTGTTGTAATCATACCAGGGAGCCGTACCCAAATTGAAATCAGGGATATCTCCGAAACCAGTAATGCGTAGGCAATAGTCACACTCTACCTCCCAGGTGATTTGGGAGTTAGTGAAAGTTCCTTCAGCCTGTGCCGGTGCGTATGTGTTCCTGCTGGTGGGTTCAAAATTATTGTAAGAACCGAATTCGATTTTTTCCCACTGAGTTTTGGATCCTTCATAGGTAACGTGATTGATATTTCCAATTTCCGTTCCAATGTATACCACACTGGTGGGAATCGTCAACGTTGTGATACCGGTTGTCAAAAAAGCGTTTTTATTGATATGAGTTACATCAGAAGGAATATTGATTGCAGTTATCTTTTTACAGCCAGAGCAAAAACCCTGCGGTATCACGGTGACTTTAGAAGGTATGGTCAGCGATATAAGTTGGGAGCATTCAGCAAAGCAATAGGAACCGAAAGCTCCAATAGACTCAGGCAGTGAGACTTCAACAAGAGAAGTGCATTTGTAGAACGCAAAACTACCTAGCCTGGTCACACCATCCTTAACAACAAGTTTGGCAACAGATGAAGGCCAGGGGTAGGTGGGGTTATAATATGTTTCATCGTCTCGATCATAAGTCGCGTCATAATCTTCCATATCCCCACTGCCGGAAATCGTAAGGGTACAGCTATTGGCATCATAACTCCACGTTACATTGTCCCCGCACGACCCGCTGGTGGCGCTGTTATACAGGGCGATGCCGTTGCTATCCGGCTCCGCGTCCGCTTCCGCTTCTGCGGATTGCTCCGGTTCCGTGGGCTGTTCAGGCTCCACGGGCGTCTCCGAGGTTTCCGGTGCCGCAGGCTCCTGCTCCGCCCCGCCGTCATCCATGACGGCAGCCGCCGTCTGCTCCGGGGCTTCGCCCTCGGCCCACACGGCGGTGGGCAGCAGGCTGGTCAGCATCAGAAGAGCCATCAACAGGCTTATGATGCGTTTCTTCATAAACTCTCCTCCTGTCGCAATGTTTTTGTGCATATTACAACAATTACACTATACCACTGTTGAGAAAAGAATACAATATGCCAAGAGCATAGTATGCCAATTTTTCCGCTGCCCGCCGCAATGCGGTTTTGCCCGTTTACAACCGGCGGAAAACCGTATATAATAGGGAAAAATTCATTTTGACCGAGGGTAATATGGAACGCAAAACTTTAGAAAATAGCAAGGAATCCCGTGACCACGCCGTGCTGGTGGGTCTGCGCTCGCCGGTATTGGGCGACGACAGCGCCGACGAGGAGAGCCTGATGGAGCTGTCGGAGCTGGTGGACACGGCGGGCGGCGACACGGCGGGCATCATCCTACAAAGCCGGGAGAAGCCTGACCCCCACAGCTTCATCGGCGAGGGCAAGGTGGAGGAGGTCAAGCGCATGGTGGACAACGAGCAGGCCACCATGGTGATCTTCGATAACGACCTGTCGCCGTCGCAGATCCGCGTCCTGACCGAGCTGCTGGGCGTGCAGGTCATTGACCGCAGCGGCCTGATTTTGGACATTTTCGCCCAGCGGGCCAGAACCAAGGAGGGCTGCCTGCAGGTGGAGCTGGCCCAGTACCAGTACCTGCTGCCCCGCCTGATCGGCATGTGGAGCCATCTGGAGCGGCAGGGCGGCACCGGCGGTTCGCCCATCGGCACCAAGGGCCCCGGCGAGACCCAGCTGGAGACCGACCGTCGCCACATCCGCCGCAAGATCGACAAGCTGAAGGCGGAGCTGGAGGAGGTGCGCCGTGTCCGCGCCACCCAGCGCCAGCGCCGCAGCAAGAACGAGATCCCCGTGGTGGCCATCGTGGGCTACACCAACGCGGGAAAATCCACGCTGCTGAACGCCATCACCGGTGCGGATATCCCCGCCAACAACCGCCTGTTCGACACGCTGGACACCACCACCCGTCTCCTGACCGTCAGCGATACGCTGGACGTGGTGATCTCCGACACGGTGGGCTTCATCCGCAAGCTGCCCCACCAGCTGGTGGAGGCCTTCAAGGCCACGCTGGAGGAGCTGGAGTACGCCGACCTGCTGCTCCACGTCATCGACTCGTCCAATCTCCAGTGGCGGCAGCAGGCCGACACCGTGGATCGCCTGATCCGCGAGCTGGGCGCCGACACCATTCCCTGCATCCGGGTCTATAACAAGTCCGACCTCAGCTTCCCCGGCGACCGTGCAAAAGAGGAGGACGCCGTAGCCATCTCCGCCAAAACAGGGGAGGGTATCCCCGACCTGCTGGCGCTGATCGATAAAAAGCTGGACAAGGGCACCAAACGGGTGACGCTGCACCTACCCTACGACAAGGCGGGCGCGCTGGACAGCCTGTACCGTGAGGCCAAGGTGGAGAGCGTGGAGTACGCCGCCACGGTGGACGTGGTGGCCGTGTGCAATCCCCGGCTGCTGGGACAGCTGAAGGACTATATCGAGGGCTGGCAGCCGCCAAAGGAGGAGTGGGAATGAGCGAGTTCAGAGTTCCCTTTCAGGCGGCGGACAGCGAGTTCGTGGAGAAGCGCTCCCGCTTCATCAGCCACATCTGGCCGGTGGAGACGGAGGAGCAGGCCCAGCAGTACATCAAGGACATGAAGGCCAAGTACTACGACGCCCGCCACAACTGCTGGTGCTACCGCGTCGGCCCCACCACCGCCCGGTACAGCGACGACGGCGAGCCGCAAGGCACCGCCGGTCAGCCCATGCTGAAGGTGCTGGAGCGGGAGGAGGTCACCAACGTCTGCTGCGTGGTGACCCGCTATTTCGGCGGTATCCTGCTGGGAGCGGGCGGTCTGACCCGCGCCTACTCCAAGGGGGCCAAGGACGCGCTGATCGCCTCCGGCGTGGCGGTGATGGGCGCGTGGGCCAGAGTGGAGGTACCCTGCACCTATCCCCTTTTCGAGCGGGTGAAGCTGGAGATCGAGGGCCAGTCCGGCGTCATCGACGACGTAGCCTACGGCGCGGACGTGGTGCTGTCCATCTCCCTGCCCGCAGAAAAGGCAGAAGCTCTGCAGGCGCGGCTCACGGAGCTTTCTGCCGGGAGCATCACCATCCGGGTGCTCTCCGAGGAGTACCGCCCGGGGCCAAGAGTGGAAGTGAAATAGCAAAAAAAGATTCCCTGACCCAAGTCAGGGAATCTTTTTTTCACTTTTCCACGCCCAGATGCGCGTGCTTTTTGATGGCCTGGAACGATTCGTCGCTGATCACATGCTCCAGCTTGCAGGCATCCTCGGCGGCCACTTCGGGCGATACGCCCAGCCGGGTCAGAAACTGCGTCAGCAGTGTGTGACGCTCATAGATCATTTCGGCCACCTCGCGGCCCGGCTCCAGCAGCGTGATGAAGCCATTCTCGTCCACCTTGATATAGCCGCCGCTTTTCAAAAGTCCCATGGCGCGGCTGACGCTGGGCTTGGAATAGCCCATGTACTCGCCCACGTCGATGGCGCGGACGTGGGGCGACTGGCTGGTCAGCACCAGAATGGTTTCCAGATACATCTCGCCGGATTCCTGCAAATGCATATGATCACTCCTTGCATATATTGCCAATCAGTATACCACAAGGCGGCGGGAAATGCAAGTTACTTTTGACTAACTGAAAAAATAAGGGGGAAATTACTTGCCCAGCGCGGCCTTCAGAGCCTCTACGCGGTCGGTCTTTTCCCATGCCACGCCCAGATCCTCGCGGCCCATGTGGCCGTAAGCGGCCAGCTGGCGGTAGATGGGCTTGCGCAGGTCGAGATCGCGGATGATAGCGGTGGGACGCAGGTCAAAGACCTTCTCCACAGCGGCTTCCAGCACATCGTCGGCCACCACGCCGGTGCCGAAGGTCTGCACCAGAACGCTGACGGGACGGGCCACGCCGATGGCGTAGGCCAGCTGCACCTGGCAGCGGCTGGCAAGACCGGCAGCCACCACGTTCTTGGCTACCCAGCGGGCAGCGTAGGCGGCAGAGCGGTCCACCTTGGTGGGATCCTTGCCGGAGAAAGCGCCGCCGCCGTGGGGCGCGCTGCCGCCGTAGGTATCCACGATGATCTTACGGCCGGTCAGGCCGCTGTCACCCTGAGGGCCGCCGATGACGAACCGGCCGGTGGGGTTCACATAGAACTTGGTGTTCTCGTCCAGCAGCTCCGCGGGAACGGTGGGCTTGATGACCAGCTCGATGATATCCTTGTGGATCTGCTCCAGAGAGACATCGGCGGCATGCTGGGTGGAGACCACCACCGTGTCCACGCGGGAGGGCTTGCCGCCTTCGTCATACTCTACGGTGACCTGGGTCTTACCGTCGGGACGCAGATAGGTCAGCAGACCCTGCTTGCGCACGTCGGTCAGGCGCTTGGCCATCTTGTGGGCCAGAGAGATGGCCAAGGGCATCAGCTCAGGCGTCTCGTCGCAGGCGTAGCCGAACATCATGCCCTGATCGCCGGCGCCGTTGTCCAGCTCGTCGTGGCCGGCCTCCTTGGATTCCAGAGACTTGTCCACGCCCAGCGCGATATCGCCGGACTGCTCGTCGATGTTGGTGATAACGGCGCAGGTGTTGCAGTCAAAGCCATAGGTGGCGTTGTCGTAGCCGATATCGCGGATCACCTCGCGGGCGATCTTGGGAATGTCCACATAGCAGGAGGTGGTGATCTCGCCCATGATGTGGATCAGACCGGTGGAAGCGGTGGTCTCGCAGGCCACGCGGCCATTGGGATCCTGCTCGAAGATGGCGTCCAGAACGGCGTCGCTGATCTGGTCGCAGATCTTATCGGGATGTCCCTCGGTAACAGATTCGGAAGTAAACAGATGCTTTGCCATGATTTTGTTCTCCTTTCATTTCCGGAAATACGCAACAAAAAAGCGCCCTGCCTGAACCGACAGAGTGCTGAACTTTCTTGCCCTTTCCTCATCTTTCGATTCACGTCGGATTTGGCACCTTGAAAAACAGGTTGCCGTGGCTTCATTGGGCCGTTCCCTCCGCCACTCTTGATAAGGTATGAAGTTGTCTGGGATATTCACCAGACTACATTCTACCATCTTTGTCAGAATTGTCAATAGGCAAGTGTGAATTTTTTGTAAAATCACGAAAATATAAGTGCGAGGGCACAAAGAAAAGCCTCCCCTGTGTAAGGGGAGGTGGCAACGCGAAGCGTTGACGGAGGGGTTGACACGTTAAGAAAATATGCCGGTGGCATATTTTTAGTGTCAATCTCGGCGGCTATGCCGCCGTAGTATCCATCTGGATTTCCACAGCACTATCTTAAACGACAATCCCCCAGTCAGCTTTGCTGACAGCCCCCTTTACACAAGGGGGCCTTGAATTCTGCAAAATCATGCCATTCCGGCCGCCCGCTGGTTTATTCCTCCCACGTGACGGAGAACATCTCATTCTCCGCCGCGCAGTCCGCCAGCACCCGCTGCAGCGCCGCCGCGTAGCCGCCCAGCGCCGTCTCCAGCGCCGCGCCGCCGCGGATCACCAGCTCGGTGGGCTCCGTGATATCCGTCAGGCAGTCGTGCAGCGCGTCCAGATTGCCGCCGTACCAGTCCGGAAGCCGCAGCCCCGCCGCCAGCGTCCGGTGCAGCACCTCGCGGCTTCCCACGCTGCTGCCGTCCAATACAAACCGCATGCTCATTCCTCCCCGTACAGCAGCTCAAAGCTCTCGTAGTGGTCGCCGGTGTAGTAGATCAGTCCGTCGTTAGAGAACACGATCCGCTTGGTGCCCCGGCTGCCGGCGCCCAGCGTGTCGATATCGCACTCGGTGTAGGAGCGACCCTCCGCCTCCGGCAAAAGCCCCTCATAGTTGCCGAAATGGCTGCCGCCGATGCACTTCCCCGGCGCGTAGGGCTCCAGTGAGCCGCCGCTCCAGCCCAGCGCCTGGGCCTCCTTTTTGGTGATAAAATTCCCCGGCAGATGGCCGTAGGTGTGGATGTACAGCGCCACGTCCTCCTTGCTGGTGTAGCTGCCGTCCTCGTCGATGGCGGCGTCCGCGCCGTCATTGTCCGGCACGTCGGGCGTTTCGTCGCCCTCGTCCGGCAGAACGTCCTGCTGCTCCTGCTGCTGCGGCGTCTGATCGCCGCCGGTGGTCACACCGATGACGGTGACGTCATCTCTGCAGCCCACCAGCGTCAGCGCCATGACAAGTGCCAGCAGCCACGCGGTCAATCTCTTTCTCATGGGGTCTACCTCCTGTTTTGATTGCCATCATCCTACCACAGAAAGCAGAAAAAATCCACCTCGTGTTTGCAGCTTGCTCTGCATTTCGTAGGGGGCGATGCCCACGCAGTGGAGCGAAGCGGAACAAGTACCCTTGGGGTGCATCGCCCCGCACGGTAAACACACCGGGTATGGTAAACGGTTGTAGGGGCGGGCGACTCTGCCCGCCCTAACGATAATCGTACCATTTCTGACAGGGCGGACAGAGTCGTCCGCCCCTACGAAGCTTCTATCGATGGGATTACCGTATATCGAACGGGAGGGGCAGAGCCCCGCCCCTACACACCTATTGCGGGTAATCGTTTTGTAGGCTGGAGACAACGTCAAAAGGCTTCACCCTCGCCAGAGGGTGAAGCCTTTTTTGTCGTTACGCCTTCTCAAATACCGCCTTCATGCACCGGTAGGTCATGTAGCAGTCCAGCTTCGCCACCGTCTCATAGGGGGCGTGCATGCTCAGCACCGGCACGCCCGCGTCGATGGTGTCGATGTTCCGCTGAGCCATGAACTTGGCCACGGTGCCGCCGCCTCCAGCGTCGGTCTTGCCCAGCTCCGCCATCTGCCAGAACACCTTTTCCTCGTTCAGCAGGCGGCGCAGCTTGCCCACCACCTCGGCACTGGCGTCGGACGCGCCGGACTTGCCGCCTGCTCCGGTGTACTTGCACAGGCCCACGCCGTAGTTGATGAACGCGGAATTCCGCTTGTCGTACACCTCGGCAAAGTTGGGATCGTAGGCGGCGGTCACGTCGGCGCTGACGCAGAAGGACTTGGCGAAGCAGTCCCGCAGCAGCACGCCCTGGGTGTCGCATAGCTCGCCCATGAACTTGTCAAAGGCGGCGGACAGCATGCCGGACACGCCCTCGCTGCCGATCTCCTCCTTGTCGGCGAAGATGCACACGGCGGTGCGCTGGGGCTCCACCGCGTCGAACAGGCCCGCCAGCTCCGCGTAGGCGCACACCCGGTCGTCGTGGCCGTAGCTGGCGATGAAGCTGCGGTCAAAGCCGATATCCCGCGCCTGACCGGCGGGAACGGCCTCCAGCTCGGCGGAGATGAAGTCCTCCTCCACCATGCCGTACTTCTCGTGCAGCAGCTGCATGACCGCCAGCTTGAACCGGGACTTCTCGTCCTCGTCCTCCACCGGCTGAGAGCCCACGAGGATGTTCAGGCTCTCGCTGGGAATGGCCTCGTTCAGGGGCTTCTTGCCCTGCTCGCGGCCCAGATGGGGCAGCAGGTCGTTGATGATGAACTGGGGATCCTCCGGCTTGTCGCCGATGTGGACGGGCAGCACCGTGCCGTCCGAGAGCGTCACCACGCCGTGCAGCTCCAGCGGGATCGTCACCCACTGATACTTGCGGATGCCGCCGTAGTGGTGGGTCTTGAAATAGGCCATCTCCGCTTCCTCGTACAGGGGACGGGGCTTCAGGTCAAGGCGGGGCGCGTCGGTGTGGGCGGCGGCGATGTTGGCGCCCTCACTCAGCGGCTCTTTGCCGATCACCGCCAGCATGATCCCCTTGCCCCGGTTGTTGCAGTACACCTTGTCGCCGGTTTTCAGCGCCATACCCGGCTGAAACTCCATAAAGCCGTGCTGCTTCGCCAGCTCGATGCAGTACTCCACGCACAGCCGCTCGGTCTTGCCGTGGTTCAGAAAGTCCTTATAGGACTCGCAATAGTCGTGCATGGCGGCCTTTTCGCCCTCCGGCAGACGGTCAAAGCCGTTCTCCGGCGCGTACAGCAGCGCCTTGCTCAGCTTACCCTTTTCACTCATGGATAAATGCCTCCTTCTGGTTTTCTTTTCCCCGTCAGAATACCACACAACGCCCGGCTTTGCAAGCAAAAGAAAGAAGCTGCCGCTTCCGTGACCGGAAGCGGCAGCTTTGTCAAATAGCCTCGCAGCGTTCATATCCGCAGCCAAAAAGGCCTCGCAGAGTTCGCGTCCGCAGACGCGAATCATTTCAATCATTTTTCTGACGACATGTGCGTCAGAAAAATTCTTCTCGGTCGCCAGTGCACCCAACGGGTGCGCGCAGCCGACCGCATCTCCCTTGGCAATGAAATCGAAGATTTCATGCCAGTTTAGAACACGTGGCAGATCACGACCGTCAAAATCACGCACAGTCCCAGACACGTCATCAGCAGACCGAAGGACAGGCTGTGGGCCATACGGTCCCGCATGTCCCGCCGGGTGTCCAGACGGTCGGCGGCTTCCCGGGCGGCCTTGTCGCCGCTCTGCCGCGCGATGGCCTGCACCAGCGGGGAGTAGGACTGGGGCTCCTTCTCCTTACTGTACCGCAGCAGCACCCGCTGCACCGCCAGCACCACCACGTCGAAGGCATCGCAGGCCACGCGGCACACCACGCCCACCACCGCGAACAGGGCGCGGAAGAAGGGCTTGTACACGCTGTTCTCCAGGCTGAGCCACTTGGGCCAGCGGCTGAGATAGAAGCCGTCCTTCCGCATCAGTACCGTGCGGATGAACAGGAAGTACACCACCATGCCGATGGCCAGCGAGATCACCACGCCCTTGAGATTCGTCCACGCGAAGTAGTGGATGGCGTGGTCGAAGGCGTGTCCGCCGGTGAAGTCCAGCGTCGCGCCGCTGATCCTCTCGGCGATGGCGTGGGGTGTCAACCCCAGCACCGGCAGCGCCACGGCGGCAAGGCACAGGGCGATGACAGACAGTGGCTTGCCCCACTGCTTGCCGGTCTCCTTGCCCTTCTGCCAGAAGATGGCCACGTAGATTTTCGTCAGATACGCCGCCGTCAATCCGCCGGAGAACAGGAACAGCCACTCCACCACCGTGATGATGGTCATGCCGCTCATGTGGGCGTATTCCACTAGCGCCTCGTGTACCAGCGTCTTGCTCAGGTACCCCAGAAAGCCCGGAATACCCGCCAGCGAACAGGCGCCGCACAGGAACAGCACGTGCAGCAGCGGCTTGCCCCGGCCGAAGCCCTTGATATCGTTGAGATCCAGCGCGTGGGTGTTGTAGTACACCACACCGGCGAACAGGAACAGCGCCAGCTTCACCAGCGAGTGGTTCATCATGTACAGCACCGTGCCGTTGGCGGCCAGCGCGTTATGCTCGCCCAGCAGGCAGATCATGGACGCGCCCACGGTGATAAAACCGATCTGGGACAGGGACGAGCAGGCCAGAATGTACTTCAGATTGGTGGAGAACACCGCCAGCACCGCGCCCAGCACCATGGTGATAGCGCCCAGCACCAGAAGCAGCATGCCCCAGTCGTGGTCGCCCGTCAGCACCTGCGCCGTCAGCAGCAGAACGCCGAAGATACCGGCCTTGGTCAGCACGCCGCTCAGCAGCGCCGAAGCCGGAGCCGGAGCCACCGGGTGGGCCTTGGGCAGCCAGATATGCACCGAGAACAGACCCGCCTTGGCGGCGAAGCCGAACAGGATGCACAGCGCGGCGGCCCATAGACGTCCGCGCTCCATGGTGGCCACGGCCTCGTGCAGCTCCGCGATCACCAGTGTGCCGGTGGCGGTGTACAGCAGGAACAGACCCATCAGCGTCACCAGACCGCCCAGCACCGCGATGGTCAGGTAGGTCTTACCGGCGTCCATGGCGTCGGGGGTCTCCTCCTGCACCACCCACACATAGGAGCTGAGGGACATCAGCTCGAAGAACAGGAAGGTGGTGTACAGGTCGGCGGACAGGAACACCCCCGCCGTGAACCCCAGACAGATGAGGAAGAAGAAATAGTACCGCTTCAGGTGGTGGTGTCCGTGGAAATACTGGGGACTCAGCAGCGCCGAGACGAACCACATGAAGCACACCACCAGCCCGTACAGCTTCTGGAACCCACCGGCCCAGAAGCTCAGGCGCATCACCGGAACGGTGACAGTACTGCCGTCCGCTGTGGCGGCTACGTATACCATAGCCAGCAGCGTCAGCAGCGTGAACACGATGGACAGCGAACCCAGCCGCTTTCCGTCGTCATGGCGATCCGGCAGCAGAGCGATGACCAGCGCCGACAGCACCGGCAGCAGCACAACGGCCAGCAGAGCAAATGTTGTCACGGGTGGATCACCGCCTTTCCGATCACGTCAAGCAATACCTCCGGGAACAGGCCCATCAGCAGGCACAGCGCCGCCAGAATCAGCATAGGCACGATCATGAACGCCCCCGCCTCATGGGCGCTCTCCTTGGTGGGAAGCACCGTTCCCTCCGTGGGGAACCACGCCTTCACCACTACTTGGAACATATAAATGGCCGTCAGCAGCGCGGAGATGAGGATGGCGATAAAGCCGAGATAGGAGGCCACGCTTCCCCCGCTCACCGCCGCCAGGCCGATGTACCATTTGCTGACGAAGCCGTTGAAGGGCGGGATGCCCGTCAGGGCGCAGGCCGCCACCGTGAAGCAGGCGAAGGTCAGGGGCATCCGCCGTCCCAGCCCCTCCAGCTCGCTGACATACTCCCGGTGGGCGTAGTGCAGCACACTGCCCGCGCAGAAGAAGGCCATGATCTTCACCACCGAGTGGACGATCAGGTGCAGGAACGCGGCCACCACGCCGATGGCGTTCATAAAGGCCACAGCCAGCAGGATGTAGCTCAGGTTGGACACGGTGGAGTAGGCCAGCCGCCGCTTGAAATGCCGCTGCTTCAGCGCCATGGCGGAGCCGAACACCACCGTGATCATGGCCAGCGCCATAACGGTGTACTGGCCCCACGTACCGTAGAGAATGTCCACGCCGAAGGTGAAATAGGTCAACCGGATACAGGCGAACGCGCCTGCCTTGACCACCGCCACCGCGTGCAGCAGCGCCGTTACCGGCGTGGGCGCCACGGCGGCGCTGATGAGCCAGCTGTGCATGGGCCAGATGGCGGCCTTGACGCCGCAGCCCACAAAGGCCAGCACGAATACGCTCAGCAGCAGATCCATATTGCCGGTATAGCCCGCCAGATGGCCGCCGGGAACGAACTCCTGCGCGTCGTTAACGATCAGGAACACCATGCCGATAAAGGCCAGCGCCGCGCCCGCAATGGAGTAGGCGGCGTATTTCACACCTGCGTGGATGGCCTGCTTGGTCATGGCGTGCATCACCAGCGGGATGGTGGCCAGCGTCAGCAGCTCATAGAACAGGTACATGGTCATCATATTGGCGGCGAAGGCAATGCCCAGCGTCACGCCGAAGGACGCCGTGAAGAACGCCCAAAACATGGGCTTGTGGCCCTCGTGCTTCATGTAGTCCCACGCGTACACCATGGTAAAGGGCCACAGCGAGGCCGACAGCCCCGCGAACAGCTTCGCCGCCCCGTCCATGCGGAGGGTGAAATGCAGGGAGTCGGTGAACCGCAGGAACGTGAAGGTCGAGCCGTCACATTGCAGAATCGCCAGCCACGCCAGAACGGTGGTGGCCCCGATGATGACGGCGTACAGGGCGCAGCGCGCCCGGTCGGTGCGGAAGGGGATGAAGTAGGCCGCCAGACCCGCTACGATAGGCAGAAACACCGGCAGACAAAGCAAAATTCCATTCATAGCAGCACCTCCCTTACGCGACGGCTCCGGCGATGGACTCCATCACCGACAGCACGCCGTTGGGGAACAGACCCATCAGTCCGCAGATGGCCGCGAAGATCACCAGCGGAACGGTGATGCCCAGCGGCTCGCGGATGGGGGACAGGTCCAGTCCCGTGGTATCATGGCCGGGGAAGAAGGCGGAGATCACCGGCGGGAACAGGTATCCGGCGGTGAACAGCGCCGACAAAATCAGCGTCACCGGCACCAGATAGCCCAGCGCGCCCGGCAGCGCCTCCAGCGCCGCCGTGGCCAGATACCACTTGCTGTGGAACCCGCCGAAGGGTGGGATACCCACCAGCGACAGCGACACCAGCGCGAAGCAGATAAAGGTCACCGGCATGCGGCGGCCCAGTCCCCGCAGCTCGTCCACCCGCGTTTTGTGGGCCAGCAGGATAATGGAGCCGGCGCACTGGAAGATGGCGATCTTGGCCGCCGCGTGGAAGAACAATTGCAGCATGGAGCCGGTAAACCCGTCGGGCGACAGGATGAACAGGCCCAGCAGCACATAGGAGATCTGGGAAATACTGGAATAGGCCAGCCGCTTTTTCAGCTCCTTTTCCAAACAGCCCATAAAGGAGCCCATGAAAATGGAGATGAGCACCAGAATCAGGCACACCGTCTGCACCCACGTGCCCCGCAGGAGCCCCGCCCCGGCGGTGAAGAAGATGGTGCGCAGCACGGCGATGACGCCCGCCTTGGCGATCAGGCCGCTGAGGAGCGCCGACGCCGGAGCCGGAGCCGCCGGGTGGGCGCTGGGCAGCCAGTTATGCAGCGGGAACAATCCCGCCTTGGCGCCGAAGCCCAGGATCATGCAGAACACCGCCGCAAGCGTCAGCGGCGTGGCCTCGGTCATCGTGCCGCCCGCCGCAAAGGACAGCGAGTCACAGTGGAAGTACAGCACCACCACGCCGAACAGCGCCACGAACGCGCCGCCCACCGAGTAGAACAGGTACTTGTACGCGCCGATAATGGCCTTTTTCTTCAGCTCGTGCAGCACCAGCGGTGCGCTGCACAGGGTGGTCAGCTCATAGAACAGATACAGCGTCACCATGTCCGCCGCCAGCGCGGTGCCCAGCAGCACCGCCTCGGTGGTGAACAGGAACACGTAGAACCGGGGCTCTCCGCCGCTGTGGGGCATGTACACGGCGGCGTAGGGGATGGTCAGTAACCAGCACACCGCCGTCACCACGGCGAACACCGCCGCCACGCCGTCCATCTTCAGCGAAAAGGTCAGCGACTCGCTGAGATACACCACATTGGTGGCCCAGTCTTTGCCGGATACGGCGGCGTAGATCACCAGCGCCGTCAGCACGGTCTGCGCCGCCGCCAGCACCGGGGTCAGCCGCCGGGCGTTCTCCTCCTTACAGAAGGCGCAGCCGATCCCCAGCAGGAAGGGCAGCAGAAGGATCAAATATAACATATGATACAGTCCACTCCTTTCCTTAATACTGGCAGAACAGGCCGAAGCCCTGCCGCAGCAGCGCCGTCAGCGGCGCGGAATGGATACCGATGGCAAGTCCGATGGCCAGCAGCACCGCGGCGGGGATGGCCTTGCCCCAGTTGATCTTCTGGGCCGCAGCCATCGTGCCGTCCTTCTGGGGCAGCCACAGCACCATGGCCGTGTACAGGAAATACAGCACGTTCAGCAGCGTGGACACCGCCAGCGCCAGCAGCACCGGCCACTTCTCCCACGTCAGGGCAAAGGCCGCCTGTGCGAATTGCAGCTTGGGGATGAACCCGATGAACAGCGGCACGCCCACCATGCTGAGAGCGCCCGCCGTGAACAGCACGCCCGCCGCCACATTGCGGTGGCCTGCGCCCTGCAAACTGGGGAAGTCGTTGTGCCCGCCGGAAACGTCACGCAGTCCGGAGGCGGACAGGAACAGCATGGGCTTGGTCAGCGCGTGGGAGAAGATGTGCAGGAACGCCGCCAGCAGCGCCGCCTGTGTCCCCATGCCCAGACCCATGTAGATATAGCCGATCTGGGCGGCGGAGGAATAGGCCACCATGGTGGTCAGCCGCTTGGAGCGGATGGCGGACACGGAGCCCACGATCATCCCGGCAATGCCGAAGATCAGCAGCACCGACTGGATGCCGCTGGCGGCAAACACCTCGATGCCCACGGCGCGGTAGACGATCTTGATCAGCAGCAGGATATACGCCTTGGACACCACGCCGGACAGGATACCGGAGGAAGCGGGGGTGGCCCGTCCGTAGGTATCCGGCATCCAGAAGTGGAACGGGAACAGACCGGACTTGATGGCAAGGCCCGCCGTCATCAGGCCGATGGCCACCGTCATGGAGAACCGGTACGTACCCTCCGCCCACAGCGCGGCGATGGTCTCGTGCAACTGGGGGAACAGCAGGTGTCCGGTGATGGAATAGGTGTAGATGACGCCGATCAGGAACAATCCGGAGCCCACCAGCGCGAACACCATGTACCGGGCCGCCGCGATGAGGGAGCGGCCGTTGTCCCGGGCCGACAGCAGGGCGCAGGAGGCGATGGTGCAGATCTCAATGAACACGTAGCCCGTGAAGATATCGTTGGTGTAGGACAGGGCCAGCAGGGACACCAGCGTCAGATCCACCATGCTCCAGTAGAGATGGCGGCGCTTGTCGGGAATGTCCTTCAGGATGCGATCCATGCCGCCCAGCACACTCAGCAGCATCACCACCGAGAACAGCAGCGCCATCAGCGGCTCGATGACCCCGGCGGCGATCTCGTTGCCCCACGGGGCGGGGAAATGGCCCATCATGTAGGAGTAGCTGGTGTTATTGCTGGCGCAGAACCACAGGACGCAGCTCTGCAAAATGATGGACACGGACAGCAATCCGATGGTCAGCCGCCGTCCCCACTTATCGCCCGCCACAAAGGTGGTCACGGCGCACAACAGGCACAGGATGATGGAGAAGAAGGGGAAGTTCTGGACGAAGCTCATACGCGCCCTCCCTTCCGCCGGTCGGACATCATCATATACAGCGTGTCGATATCCAGCGTGTGGTACTTCTTATAAATGCGGATGGTCAGGCTCAGCATCAGCGCCGACACGCTGACCGACACCACGATGCCCGTCAGCACCAGACCGGCGGGGATGGGGTTGATGTAGTGGCCCATATCGGTCACGCCGCCGGTGATAATGGGCACGGTGCGGCCGGTGATATAGCCCCGGTCGGCCAGCAGCAAAAACGTGCCGCTGTCCATAATGTCCAGTCCGATGACCTTTTTCAGCAGGTTCTTGTCAAACAGCAGCATGCACATGCCGATGGCGAACAGAATCACCGCCACGCATGCCTCGTAATTTTCCGTCAGGTGGGTAAACATGTTGTTCATCACAGCTCCCCCCTTTGGAAATACATGTAAAAGCTGTACATGGTGCAGCACACCACGAAGCCCACCGCCACGTTCAGCGGCAGGATCAGTCCGGCGGACAGGATGCG
This sequence comes from uncultured Eubacteriales bacterium, assembly GCA_900548615.1. Taxonomy (GTDB): domain Bacteria; phylum Bacillota; class Clostridia; order Oscillospirales; family Oscillospiraceae; genus Vescimonas. The sequence continues at coordinate 22,168 of URKW01000015.1, forward strand.
GCCCGGCACGCCGGGAGAGATGATGGAGTGCAGATGGTTGGCGCCGGTAAAGAAGGAGTAGGTCTTGGAGCAGGCGTAGAAGCCCAGGGCGCACAGCACAATGATCTTCAGCACCTTGGCAGGGATGGCCTTGGAGGCCCGTTCGCCGCCCCACACCAGACCGTAGATGATCAGCGCCGACGCCATGATGGCGCCGCCGGAGAAGCCGCCGCCGGGAGACAGGTGGCCGTTCAGCAGAATGTACACGCCGAACACCAGAATAATGGGGATGACGAATTTGCACACCGTGCGGATGATGGGATCCTGATAGTAGTCCAGCACCTCATAGTCCAGCTTCCGCACACGGCGGCGTCCCGGCGCGTTCATCAGCATGGTCACGGCGCACATGGCGGTGAACAGCACGAAGGACTCGCCCAGCGTATCGAAGGCACGGTAGTCCAGAATCATGCCCGCCACGGTGTTCACCGCGCCGGTCTCCTCCGTGCCCTTTTCCACGTACCGCTCCGCCACCTCGTTGACGGTGGGAGCGTCGGCGCTGCCGTAGCCGGGCAGGTTCGCCACCGTCAGCAGCATGAAGGCGGCAAACACGATGCACGCCACGATAGCCAGCACCGTATAGGCGATCTGACCCAACTCCATGGACCGGCGGGCGCTTTCCGCGTCCCAGCGGGGCTTGTAGGCGTCGTTCTCCGCCTTGGGAGCGGGCTTTTCCTGCTCCAGCATGGCGGACCAGTCCACCTGGCCGTCCAGCCACCGCCGGAAGAAATTTTTCTCACTGCTCATGGCTGTCCTCCTCTCCATGCGTTTCGTGGGGCGCGGCATGCTGGCGCAGAGTCTCCTCCTCGTGCCGACGGTGCTCCTCGTCCCGGTCGATGAGGTTCAGCCGCCGCAGCGTCAGAAACAGCAGCAGACTGGTGATGCCCGCACCCACCGCCGCCTCGGTAATGGCCAGGTCGGGGGACTCCAGCATGATCCAGATCACCGACATAATAACGGAGTAGGCCATGTAGATGATCACAGCCTGCATGGGCTTTTTGGTCAGCGCCGTAGCCGCGGCGCACACGATCAGCCCGGTCAGCAGGATCAGGCGAAAGGTCGTCATCATTTGGCGGCCACCTCCTCGTCCTCGGTGTGGTATTCCGCGTCGCTGAGATCCAGATGCTGACCCAGATTCTCGTCGGCGCGGTATTCAAACATGCTGAGCATGTGGCTGCTCAGCGGAGAGGTCAGCCATTGCAGCACCAGCACCAGCACCAGCTTCCACGCCACGGCATGGAACCCCACGGCGATCAGGATGCCGACGGTGAACAGCAGCAGACTCAGGGTATCGCCCAGCGCGGCGGCGTGGATGCGCTGCAGGGCGAAGTCAAAGCGGTACAGGCCGATGATGGATACCACCATGATAAACAGGCCCGCCAGCAAAAACGCGGCGCACAGGCCGAAACGGATCCATTCACCGATCATGCTGTTCCTTCTCCTTTCGCCTGCGGTCGTACAGGTTGATGTAAATGCGGCACAGCATCATCACGGCGATGAAGGACATGACCACATAGATCACGGCGATATCCGCCAGATAGTCCTCCCCCAGCAGGTACGTCAGCGCGCAGATGACGATGACCACCAGCGTGCCGATCAGGTTGATGCCGATGATGCGGTCCACCGTCAGATGAGCCTTCAGAATGTAGACCAGCACCGCCACCACGCACAGGGCCAGCGCCACCAGCACACCCCAGAAAAGATAGCTGTAGCATTGTTGGATCAGTTCCATTCTTCACCCTCCATTTTCCGCAGCATTCGCGTCAAATTCCAGTCGGGGATGCTGTCGGCGCTGGGCTTGTCCAGACACAGCACCAGAAAGTCGTCGCCGCTCTGCTCGATGGTGACGGTGCCCGGCGTCAGCGTAATGGAATTGCTCAGGATCACCCGGGAAATATTCTTCTTGAACGGGATCCTCATCCGCACGATGGCGGGATGGTACTTGTGGGGCGGCATCAGGATGATTTTTACCACCGCCATGTTGGCCTTGACGATCTCCCAGATCAGCATGGCCACATACACCACATAGCCGCCCAGCCGCTTCAGAAGCCGCCTTTCGTGGCCGGGATGATACCCCAGCGCGTACACGCAGAAGGCGTACACCGCGCCGGCGATCACCACGCCGAACAGGCAGATCTCCACGGTGACCCTGCCGTTCAGCAGCAGCCACAGGGCGAACAGAAACACACACATGATCATTGCTTTTTTCTCCACTCCAATCCTTACAAATAACCGCCCAATGCATGCGTCTGTGCAGCGACAGGGATGTATCCGGCGGCATTTCTGCTTCTTACAAAATGTGTTAACCAATTGTTAATTTTAACACAGAGTGCTGTACATTGCAACAAAAAACCGCCAATTTTGACCAGTTTCTTCTTGGGAAAAAGTGCCATCATTCTGCCGTTTTTTTGCAAAATTTCTTGCAAATGTACGCAAATTAACGACAAAAAACCAAATTTGTCTTTCCATGTCAGAGATAGGCAGAGAAACTCTTTTAAACTGTGGTAAATGCAACAGACGCGGCGGAGAGCGCGGGGTATACTACCGATAGAATCTAATCAGGAGGTCATGTCCATGATCCGCAAGATCATTCATATTGATGAGGAGAAGTGTAATGGCTGCGGCGCTTGCGTCAACGCCTGTCACGAGGGTGCCATCGGTCTGGTGAACGGCAAGGCGAAGCTGATGCACGAGCATTACTGCGACGGTCTGGGCGACTGCCTGCCCGCCTGTCCCACCAACGCCATCACCTTTGAGGAGCGGGAGGCTCCCGCCTATGACGAGGCCGCCGTGCTGGCCGCCAAGGCCGCCAAAGAGCGTCCCGCCCACACCGGCTGTCCCGGCGCTGCCATGCGCCAGATGCAGCATAAAGCGCCTGCCGCCCCGGTGCCTTCCGCCGAGCCGGAGGGTCAGCTGACCAACTGGCCGGTGCAGATCAAGCTGGCCCCGACCAAGGCCCCGTATTTTGACAACGCGGCGCTGCTGGTGGCGGCGGACTGCTCCGCCTTCACCTACGGCGATTTCCACCGCCGCTTTCTGGCGGGCCGGGTCTGCCTGATCGGCTGCCCCAAGCTGGACGGCGTGGATTACACCGAAAAGCTGACGGAGATCATCCGGAATAACGACGTCAAGTCCCTGACCATCGTCCGGATGGAGGTGCCCTGCTGCGGCGGTCTGGAGTTCGCCGCCAAGACCGCACTGCAAAATAGCGGCAAGTTCATCCCCTGGCAGGTGGTCACCGTCAACATCGACGGCACCTTGCGGGAGAATTAAAGGGAAAAACGGCACATAAAACCCCGGTTTATGTCCACCATAACCGGGGTTTATGTACCGATAAATATGCGAAAATATGCATCCGCATGGGCGCAGGTCTGTCATGAGGCAGAGGCCAACGGAAAATTTTGCGGCTTTGGTCTTGCAGCCGGAGAAAAATGATGCTACAATCCCGATGATAAAATGGAATATCCGCACGGGGAGAGAGCCGCTGGTGGGCGGCTTTTTCCAGCTGTGAAGGTTAGAATCGACTAACCGAAAGGGAAGACCGTGCGAAGATATAATAAGGGGGAAGCTTCTATGAAACCAAGCTATATCACCGTGAATTTTCAGCAGACGGCGGCCCAGCGCTTTCCGGCGCAGGCCGATGAACTGAACGCCGCCTTTACGGCGCGGCTTCAGGCGCTGCGGGCGGAAAACGCCGGAGCCAGTCAGGAAAAGCAGCGGCATCTGGAAAACCAGATCCTGCCGGGGATCGCGGCGTATGAGACGCTGCAAAGTGTCATGTCCAAGGAGGAGGCGCTGCAAACCGTTCACGGCTATGTGGAGCAGAAGGCATGGCGGATGAAAAGGCTGCTGCTGAAGCTGATGCGCATTCCGGGACTGTACCGCCGGGTGCCGGGGATCTTTGCCCGTGAAACGCCGAAGCTGTTCGGCGAGACGGCGGGCTTTGCGGCCAGAGAGCTCCAGACCACCGGCGGCGTCTGGCGCATCGACATGACGAAATGCCCCTATCACGACGCCTGCGTACATTACGGCTGTCCGGAGCTGTGCCATTGCTTCTGCGACAGCGACGATATCACCTATGACGGCATGCACCCCAAGCTCTATTGGCACAGAACGAAAACGCTGGGCCGTGGCGGCGACTGCTGCGATTTCTGCTTGAAGATCGTGGGGAAGTAAGGGGCAGCCCCTCGGGCTGCTTGAAACGGAGGGCGGGGTCGGGGCGTTAAGAAAACATGCCGGTGGCATGTTTTTAGTCCCGATCGCGGCGGCTATGCCGCCGCAGCGTCCATCTTGGTTTTGAAAGAATTCTCTTGTGTTAAACGGGAGGGGTAAAGCCCCGCCCCTACAGTCGGCTTCAAGAACCTGATACGACATCGACGGCGGGGCACATGGGCCCCGCCCTACAGGCGTTTATCGGGCGGGTCGTCGAGGACGCCGGCCCCTACGAAATTTTATCGGTAAACGGTGCGAAAA